>JASLIH010000498.1 GCA_030152105.1 Actinomycetes bacterium | reverse complement strand
ACCTTCCCCCGCCAGCGCCGCGACCGGCGGCTGTGCATCGCCGACTTCTTCCGGCCCATCTCCTCGGGCGAGCCCGACGTGATCGGCATGCACGTCGTCACCATGGGCCTGGCCGCCTCCGAGGCCACGGCCAGGCTGTTCGCCGACAACCGCTACCGCGAGTACCTGGAGCTGCACGGCGTCACCGTCGAGATGGCCGAGGCCCTGGCCGAGTACTGGCACCAGCGGGTCCGGGAGGAGCTTGGCATCGCCGGCGACGACGCCGCCGACATGGAGGACCTGTTCGACCAGGGCTACCGGGGCTCGCGCTACTCCTTCGGCTACCCGGCCTGCCCCGACCTCGAGGAGCAGACCAAGCTGTTCGAGCTCCTCAAGCCCGAGCGGATCGGCGTCGAGCTCTCCGAGGAGTTCCAGCTCCACCCCGAGCAGTCCACTTCCGCCATCATCGTGCATCATCCGGAGGCCAAGTACTTCAACGCGAGGTGAGCCGTGGCCGCAGGGGGCGAGCAGCTGTTCGTTTCGCGGTTGGCGCGGCTCCCGGTGCTGGCGCCCACCGGGGAGACGATCGGGCGGATCGCCGACGTGGTCATCGCCAGGCGCGAGTCGGGGGCGCCGCCGCCGGTGCTGGGGTTCACGGTGATGGTGCAGCGGCGGCCCATCTTCCTCGGGGTCGGCCGGGTCCGGGAGCTCGACGAGAGTGGCGCGACCCTGTCCACCGGCAGCGTCAACCTCCGCCCCTTCCAGCAGCGGGAGGGGGAGACCCTGGTCATCGGGGAGCTGCTGGACTCCCGGGTGGTGCACCGGGACACGGGCAAGCAGCTGCGGCTGAACGACGTGGCCGTCGGCCGGGTGCGGGAGGAGTGGGTGGTGACCGCCCTGGACGTGCTGGAGCCGGGCGGGGGGCTGCGGCCGTGGCGGCGGGCCAAGCACCTGCGGCTGCCCTGGGAGCAGGTGGCCGGGCTGGAGCCGGCCGAGTCGGCCGAGCGGCGGGTCGCCGCCCTGGCCAACCTGCGTCCGGCCGACCTGGCCGCCGCGCTCCAGGCCCTGCCCGTCCAGGCCCGGCAAGAGGTGGTGGCCGGCCTCGACGACGACCGGCTGGCCGAGGCCATGGAGGAGCTGCCCGAGGAGCTCCAGGCGGTGCTGCTGGCCGGGCTGGGCGACGAGCGGGCGGCCGACGTGCTCGAGGCCATGGACCCCGACGACGCCGCCGACCTGCTGGGCGAGCTGTCCGAGGCCGACCGGGCGCGGCTGCTGGCCCTGATGGTCCCGGACGAGGCCGAGCCGGTCCGGCGGCTGCTGCTCTACGACGAGGAGACCGCCGGCGGGCTGATGACCACCGAGCCGGTGATCATGCGGGCCGCCGACACCGTGGCCGAGGCCCTGGCCCGGGTCCGCGACCCCGACCTACCGCCCGCCCTCGCGGCCCAGGTGTTCGTGGTCAGGGCCCCGACCCAGACCCCGACCGGCCGCTACCTGGGCGTCGCCTACCTCCAGCGGCTGCTCAGGGAGCCGCCCAGCGAGGAGCTGGGGGCCTGCATCGACACCGACCTGGACAGCATCGGTCCCGAGGAGCCGACCCGCCGGGTGGCCGAGTACCTGGCCACCTACGACCTGCTGTCCGCGCCGGTGTGCGACGCCCAGGGCCGGCTGCTGGGGGCGGTGTCGATCGACGACGTGCTCGACCACCTGCTGCCCGAGGCGTGGCGGCGCAGCGCCGGGGCGGCCAGGTGAGGGTCCGGCCGGCGCGGGGGCGCCGCGCCTGGTCGCTGGGGGCGCCGCGCCAGCCGGCCCGGCTCCAGTTCCAGCCCCACTACGACCCGGAGGCGTTCGGGCGCTTCTCCGAGGCCATCGCCCGGTTCCTCGGCACCGGCCGCTACCTGGTGTTCCAGACGGCGGTGGTGACGCTCTGGGTCGCCTGGAACGTGCTGTTCCGCGACCGCGAGGCCGGCTTCGACCCGTACCCGTTCATCCTGCTCACCCTGGCCCTGTCGCTGCAGGCGTCGTACGCCGCCCCGCTGATCCTGCTCGCCCAGAACCGCCAGGCCGAGCGGGACCGCCAGGAGACCGAGCGCGACCGGCGCGACAGCTCCCGCACCCAGGCCGACACCGAGTACCTGGCCAGGGAGCTGGCCGCGATCCGGCTGGCCCTTGGCGAGATGCCGACCCGTGACTACCTGGACGACGAGCTGGAGCGGCTCGAGGCGGAGCTGAAACAGCTCAGGGCCCGGCTCGAGGAGTCCTCCCGGGCCGCCGGCTCGGCCCCGGCCGACGACTGATCCCGGTCAGACGCCGGGGGTCACGTCCGACACCGGCCGGCCGCCGATGGCGACGGTCCGCCGCAGCAGGTCGCGAGTCCCGACCAGCCGCCCGGCGGCCGGGCCGAGGCCCTCGGCCGCCGACCCTCCCATGGCCAGGTCGAGGGCCTCCAGGTGCCGGTCGAGCAGCTCGGCCAGCTCGACCGCGACCGGCGCCCGCAGCCCGAGGGCGCGCAGGTGGTCGCCGAGGGACCGGTAGGCGTCGCGGGCCGCGGCCGCGTCCTGGAGGCCGCCGGGCTGCTCGAGCCCGGGCCGGCAGCGCTGGATGGCCGCCTCGGCGGCCGGCTGGAGAGCGACCGCCCGCTCGGTCAGGGCGAGCAGGGCGTCGCGGCCCGCCGGGTTGGCCCGGGCCCAATCGGCGACCGACGGCGGCCCCACGGCCCTCAGGTGGCCTCGATGGTGGCGATGGTGGCCCCGGTGGTGACCGTCTGGCCCTCGGCGACCTCCAGGCCGGCCACGGTGCCCGCCTGGTGGGCGGTGACGTGGTTCTCCATCTTCATGGCCTCGAGGACGACCAGGGTCTGGCCGGCCTTGACGGTGTCGCCCTCGGCCACCAGCACCTTGACGATCGTGCCCTGCATGGGGGTCTTGACGACCTCCTTGCCGGGCCCGCCGGTCTCGGCCCGGGCCCGCTCCAGCGCCCCGGGGGAGCGGGGGGTGCGGATCCGCTCCGGCACCTTGACCTGCTCCTGGGGGAACAGGTCGACGTCGAAGCGCTTGCCCTCCAGCTCGATGACCAGCCGCCGGGGCGGCGGCTTGGCCGTCGGCGGCCCGGCCCCGTCGACCGTGGCCGGCTTCAGCGACGACAGGTCCATGCCCTCCTCGACCAGGACAGTGGAGACGTCCCCGGCCACGAACGCCGGGTGCCGCATGGCCAGGCGATGGAACGGGATGGTGGTCGGCACGCCCTCGATCTGGAACTCGTCAAGGGCCCGCAGCATCCGCCGCCGGGCCTGGTCACGGTCCTCGCCCCAGACGATCAGCTTGGCCAGCAGCGAGTCGTAGGCCTGGGGGACGGTGAAGCCGGCCCGGACGCCGGCGTCGACCCGGACCCCGGGCCCGGACGGCTCCCGCCAGCCGGTGATCGGCCCCGGCGCGGGCATGAACCGGGCCCCCGGGTCCTCGGCGTTGACCCGCACCTCGATGGCGTGGCCGCGGGCCACGACCCCGTCGTAGGCGGCCGGGATGCCCTCGCCGGCGGCCACCCGGAGCTGGGCGTGGACCAGGTCGATGCCGGCCGTCAGCTCGGTGACCGGGTGCTCGACCTGGAGCCGGGTGTTCATCTCCAGGAAGTAGAACCTGGCCGTGGCCGGCTCGTAGAGGAACTCGATGGTGCCGGCGTTCTCGTAGTCGGCCGCCCGGGCGATGTCGCAGGCCGCCTTGCCGAGGGCGGCCCGGACCTCCTCGGGCAGGCCGGGGGCCGGGGCCTCCTCGATCAGCTTCTGGTGGCGGCGCTGGAGCGAGCAGTCGCGCTCGCCGAGGAACACGACCTCGCCGCGCCCGTCGGCCAGGATCTGGGCCTCGACGTGGCGGGGGGCGTCCAGGTAGCGCTCGACGTAGATCTCGTCGCGGCCGAAGGCGGCCTTGGACTCGCGCCGGGCCGACTCCAGCCCGGCGGCCACCTCCTCGGGCGAGCGGACCACCTTCATGCCCCGGCCGCCGCCGCCGAAGGCCGCCTTCAGGGCCAGCGGGTAGCCGTGCCGCTCCCCGAAGGCCAGGGCCTCCTCGGGGCCGGCCAACGGCTCGACCGTCCCCGGGACCAGCGGCGCCTTGGCCTGCTCGGCGACCCGCCGGGCCGACACCTTGTCGCCCATGGCGGCGATCGCGGCCGGCTTGGGCCCGATCCAGCGCAGCCCGGCGTCCAGCACCGCCTGGGCGAAGGCGGCGTTCTCGGCCAGGAACCCGTAGCCCGGGTGGACGGCGTCGGCCTTGGCCCGGCGGGCCGCGTCGACCAGGGCGTCGACGTTCAGGTAGCTCCTGGCCGGGGCCGTCTCGCCGATGTGCCAGGCCTCGTCGGCCACCTCGACGTGGAGGGCGTCGCGGTCGGCGTCGGAGTAGACGGCCACCGCCACCAGGCCGAGCTCGCGGCAGGCGCGCAGCACGCGCACGGCGATCTCGCCCCGGTTGGCGACCAGCACCTTCTCCACGCGACTGCCTCCTCGCAAGGGTGTGGACACCACCGACCGGGGCGTCGCCGACAAGCGTAGCCCAGTGGCCGCCAGGGCAGGCAACCAGGACCTATGAACAGCGTTCATGAACAGCGTTTGAGCGACGCCTTCCGGTGCAACCGCAACCTTGCGAGCGGCGAAGGTTCCATGAGAGGAAGAGGCAGCGGAAGAAGCGGAGCCAAGGTGAGCGAAGTCCCCGTCCAGACCTGGCCGTCGACCCTCGAGGAGTTCTGGGCCTGGCATATGGAGGCGGCCTGCCGGCAGGTCGACACCTCCCTGTTCTACTCGCCGGAGGGGGAGCGGGGGCCACGCAAGGAGCGCCGCGAGGCCGCGGCCAAGCAGATCTGCGGGTCGTGCAAGGTGGTCGAGCTGTGCGCCGCCTACGCCATCGCCACCCGGGAGCCGTACGGCACCTGGGGCGGCCTGTCCGAGAACGACCGGCGCGAGCACACCCGCCGCAGCGACCCCCGGATGGACCAGCTCCGCTACCGCAGCGCCCTGGCCGCCTGGGAGCGCGACCCGGCCGGCGTGCTCGGCGCCTGACCCTCCGCTCGTGGCTAGAGGTCGCGGCCCCAGGTCGAGCGCAGGCTGGCTCCCCAGCGCGACCCGGCGGCATAGGCCCTGACCCCGACGCCGGGCCGGGCGTTGGCGACCCAGGGGCCGAGCTCCTGACTCTTGTCCCAGGCCTCGACCCGGTCGATGGCGGCGGCCAGGACCTCGGCCTCGTCCCCCTCGGGCACGCCCTTGACCAGCCGGAACCGGAGCCCGTCGGGGGTGTGCAGGACCAGGATGTCGCCGGGGCGGGGCTCGTTCACAGGGGGATGTTCCCGTGCTTGCGGGGCGGGCGGACCTCGCGCTTGGTCACGCACATCTCCAGGGCCTGGATCAGCCGCGGGCGGGTCACCTGGGGCTCGATCACCTCGTCGATGTAGCCCCGCTCGGCGGCGATGTAGGGGTTGGCGAACCGCTCGGTGTACTCGGCCACCAGCTCGTCGCGGCGGGCCACCGGGTCGGCGGCCTTCTCGATCTCCTTGCGGAAGATGACGTTGACCGCCCCCTGTGGCCCCATCACGGCGATCTCGGCCGTCGGCCAGGCGAAGTTGATGTCGGCCTTCAGCGGCTTGGAGGCCATCACGTCGTAGGCGCCGCCGTAGGCCTTGCGGGTGATCACGGTCAGCTTGGGCACGGTGGCCTCGGCGTAGGCGTACAGCAGCTTGGCCCCGTGGCGGATGATGCCGCCCCACTCCTGGCTGGTGCCGGGCATGAACCCGGGCACGTCGACGAAGCTGACGATGGGGATGTTGAAGGCGTCGCAGAAGCGCACGAACCGGGCGCCCTTGACCGAGGCGTTGATGTCCAGGACCCCGGCCAGGTGCAGCGGCTGGTTGCCGACGATCCCCACCGGCCGGCCGTTGAGGCGGGCCAGGCCGATCACCATCGACTCGGCGTGGGCCTGGAGGATCTCCAGGAACTCGCCGTCGTCGACCACCCGGGTGACCACCTCGCGGATGTCATAGGGCTGGTTGGGGTGGTCGGGGACCAGGTCGACCAGGGCCTGCTCCTCCCGCCGGGGGTCGTCGGTGAGCTGGCGCCGGGGCGGGTCCTCCATGTTGTTGAGGGGCAGGAACCCGATCAGCTCCCGGGCCAGGTCGAAGCACTCGTCCTCGTCCTCGGCGGCGAAGTGGGCCGTGCCCGACTTGGTGGCGTGGGTCATGGCCCCGCCCAGCTCCTCGAAGGTCACGTCCTCGCCGGTGACCGTCTTCACCACGTCCGGGCCGGTGATGAACATGTAGGAGGTCTCCTTGACCATCAGCACGAAGTCGGTGATGGCCGGGGAGTAGACGGCGCCGCCGGCCGACGGGCCCATGATCAGCGACAGCTGGGGGACCACCCCGGACGCCTGGACGTTGCGCCAGAAGATCTCGGCGTAGCCGGAAAGGGCGACCACGCCCTCCTGGATGCGGGCGCCGCCGGAGTCGTTGATGCCGATGCACGGCACCCCCATCTTCAGCGACAGGTCCATGACCTTGCAGATCTTCTCGGCCATGACCTCGCCGAGGGACCCGCCGAACACGGTGAAGTCCTGGGAGAACAGGCAGACCCGGCGCCCGCCGATGGTGCCGTAGCCGGTCACCACCCCGTCGCCGGGGATGCGCCGCTTGTCCATGCCGAAGGCGGTCGCCCGGTGGGTGGCCAGCATGTCGGTCTCGACGAACGAGCCCGGGTCGAGCAGCCCGTCGATCCG
>JASLIH010000445.1 GCA_030152105.1 Actinomycetes bacterium | reverse complement strand
CGCCTCGGGCCCGCCGCCCTGGTAGGCCTGGAGGCCGAAGGCGGCCGCCTGGGCGAAGCCGCCAAGGCCGACCGTCTCGGTGATGTGGCTCTCGCCCCCGATCCACTGGATGTCGTCGGCGGTGAAGCCCTCGAACAGCTTGGCCTCGACCGTGGGCAGCGGCCCCCGGAACCAGCGCTGGCCGAGCCCGCTGACCCGGATGGCGTACTCCCGGCAGCTGATCGTCATGGCCGTGACCAGGCTGGACCCGGCCACCCCGGCGGCGGCGTCGGCCAGCACCTTGGCCGCGGCCATGGAGCAGCGCAGGAAGAAGTAGTCGGCGGCGCGCAGGAAGTCGATGGCGTCGCGGACCTCGTCGTCCCAGCCGTCCCCGGCCAGCTCCAGCAGGGTGCCGAACAGCTCGCGGGAGAACAGCAGGGTGGCGGCGGTGTTGCGGCTGTGCAGCTCGTCGCCCATGTGCAGGGCCCGCCGGATCAGCGGCACCAGCGGGATGCCGTCGCCGCGCCGCATGGCCGCGCTCAGCAGCGGGCCCAGCGACCCGGCCAGGTAGTCGAGGCCGCGGCGGACCTCCTCGTCGTAGATGCCGTAGTTGAGGCGCTTGCGCGACTCCCCCTCGTAGAGGTTGCAGAAGCCGCGGTTGCCGAAGCGGGCGCTCTCCACCACCAGCACCGGCATGGAAGCGGTGTAGATGCCGGCCACCGACCCGACGCAGCCGTGGTCGTGGCAGGCGCCCAGCCGGATGCGGCCGGCCGCGATGGCCGCGTCGGCCTCCTCGGGGCTGGCCGCCAGCTCCTCGTAGACGGCGGCGTACAGCACGGCCCGGCGCTGGCCGCCGTGGTAGGCCTCCCACGGCAGGGGCGCCCCTGAGGTGAGGATCGTCTCGGCGGTCATGTCCGGCACCACCTCGACGGCCGGCCGGACGTCGATCAGCACCGGGTCGGCCTCGGTGAGCCGGGTGAACGCCTCCTGGTTGGCGGGCAGGACTTGCTCCATGGCCGGTTCCTCCATCACCTGGTCGTCACTGGTTGCACCGGTTCACCACAGGTGCAGGTAGCGCTCGCGCTCCCACTCGCCGACGACGGTGTTGTACTCCCGCCACTCGGCACGGCGGACGCGGGCGTAGGTGGCGTGCAGCTCGGCTCCGAACACCTCCTTGGCCAGGGGGTCGGCCTCGAACTCGTCGACCGCCTCGCCCAGGGTGGCCGGGACCCGGCGGACCCCGGAGGCCTGGAGCTCCTCCTCGCCGACCGTGTAGGTGTCGACGTTGACCGGGTCGCCGGCCTTGAGCCGCCGCTGGATCCCTTCCAGGCCGGCGGCCAGGGTGATGGCCGCGCCCAGGTAGAAGTTGCAGGCGCTGTCGGCGATGCGCAGCTCCAGGCAGCGGCGGTTCATGGGCAGCCGGCACATCAGGGTGCGGTTGTTGTGGCCGTAGGCCCGGTACACCGGCGCCCAGGAGATCTCGTTCATCAGCCCGCGGGGCAGCATCCGCTTGTAGGAGTTGACCGTCGGGCAGACCACGGCGGTGATCGCCCCGGCGTGCTCCAGCACCCCGGCGGTGAACTGGTAGGCAAGCTCGCTGTAGCCGCGGTCGGGCCGGTCGCCGACCCCCTGGGCGCCCGGCTCGCCGCCCTCGGCCTGGAACAGGTTGCGGCCATTCCCGGCCTCGGCCAGGCTCAGGTTGTAGTGGGCCCCGGAGCCGAACGCCTCCGACCAGGGCTTGGGCATGAAGGTGGCGATGCAGCCGAGCGTGCGGGCCACGTGCTTGGCCAGCAGCCGGAACACCAGCATGCGGTCGGCCATGGCCAGGGCGTCGGTGTAGCCGAAGTCGAACTCGTACTGGCCGTCGCCGCCCTCGTGGTCGAAGGAGTACACGTCCCAGCCGAGCTCGTCCAGGTAGGTGACCATGGGGTCGAGGAACGGGTCGGCGAGCATGGTCGCCTCCAGGTCGTAGCCCCGGGTCGGCTGGTTGTCCAGGTCGGAGGCGACGAACGGCAGCCAGCGGCCGTCGACCTGGCGCAGCACGTACACCTCGGGCTCGACGCCCATCTGGGGGGCGTAGCCCATGGCCGCCGCCGCCTCCACCTGGCGGCGCAGCACCCGGCGGGCGTCGTGGCTGTAGGGCTGGCCGTGGAAGAACAGATCGGCCGCGGCCAGGGCGTACCGGGGGTCCCAGGGCAGCACGGTGAGGCTGTCCAGGTCGGGGATGCTGACGCACTCGTCCTCGTTGGGCCCCAGCTTGCCCATGCCCTCAAGCGCCCCGACCGTGTACAGCTCGGACCCGGCGGCCATGTCCTCGAAATGGGCAAGGGGCACGCACTTGGACTTGGGCACGCCGTTCAGGTCGGTGTAGGCCCCGAACACGTACTGCACGCCGGCCGCCTCCAGCCGCCGCCGCGCCTCCTGTATCTCCGTCATCGGAACCTCCTTGCCTGCCCGTGCCTAGCCCGTGGTCGCCTGGTAGCGCAGGACCTTGCCGCCGCCGACGGTCACCAGCACCCCGCGGAGCACGCCCTCGCCGTACTCGGACCCGGCGTTGACGGCCAGGGTCCGACCCAGCCGTGCCGTCCCGCCCGACTCGTGGATGTGGCCGTGGAGGCTGACCAGCGGCTGGTGGCGCTCGATGGCGTCGCGGACGGCGGTCGAGCCCACCGGGGCGGTGACCTCGCCGCCCATGGAGGTCCGAACCTTGAGGTCCTGGCCGAGCAGGGGGGCCGTGTCCAGGCGCGAGTCGTACGGCGGGACGTGCACGTTGAACAGGGCCCCGGCCGGGTTGGCGAGCCCGGCGGCCAGGTCGTCCAGGCGCTGGGCGATGGCCTCCTCGGGGTACTCGCGCGGGGTGTTCCAGGGGGTCTTGTTGGTCCATCCGGTGGTGAGCAGCTCGTGGCCGGGGGCGACCTCGACGATCTCCCCCTCGGCCAGCGCCACCCGCTCCCCGCCGTGCTCGCGGAGCACGTCGTCGACCAGCCACGGGTCGTCGTTGCCGGGGGCGGTGAGGATGCGGACCTCCGAGCCGGCCAGCCGCTCGTTGGCGTGCCGGAGCCAGCGGCGCAGCGTCTCGGTCATCAGCTCGGCGAACAGCTCCTCGACCGCGTCCGGGCTGGCCTCCAGGTGCTGGTGCTCCTCGGGGGTCATGCGCCTGGTGTAGCTGCCGGCCACCCGCGCCTGGCGCTCCAGCTCGGCCGCGCCGTCGGCGTCCAGCAGCCGCCGCCGGCCGTGGACCCAGGCCTCGTAGCGCCCGTCCGGCTGGGAGACCAGGGGGACGACCAGCTTGCCGGTGAGGTCGCCGCCCAGGACCAGCAGGTCGGCGCCGTAGAAGCCGGCCGCGGCGACGAACTTCCTGAAGCAGGTCTCGGACCCGTGCAGGTCGGTGGCGAAGAAGATGGTCGTCGCATCCCGGCCGGCGCCCGGCCCCCGCCCGTTCCCCCGGCGGCGCCGCAGCGGGGCCACCTCAGTACACCGCCTCGCGGTCGTCGACGTCCTGCCACCACTGCATCCGCTCCCCCACCCTGGCCCTGGTCCGCCAGCGGACCGACTTGGGCGCGTCCCGGATCGCGGCCAGCAGGGCGTCGATCCGGGCGGCGACGACCGCGCCGGTGCCGTTGGTCGCCGGGCTGTCCCGCAGGCCGGCCAGGTTGGCGGTGGCGGTGTGGTGGAAGCCCCAGTCGCGGGCCAGCAGCCCGGCGACGTAGCCGGCGTCGATCGCCTCGCCGGCCGGCCCGCCGGCGCCCGGGCCGGGCGCGACCGGGTGGGTGGCCAGGAGGGCGGCCGCGTCCATCCGGTCGGTCACCGTCTGGCGGATGATCTGGAGCTTCTGGAGCAGGAGGTCCTCGACCGGCACGGTCAGCTCGCGGGCGCCCAGGCGGTCGCGCAGCTCGATCGTGTGGCAGAACTCCAGCCGGTCCACGAACACGTCCAGCTCCAGGCCGCTGGCCGCGTGGCGGAAGGAGAAGCGGCGGCCCTCCATGGCCACCAGCAGGTCGCGGTCGATCTCCCAGCCGTGCTCCTCCAGCAGCCGCCGCAGCCCCTTGCGGTCCTCGTGGCGGCAGACGACGTCGATGTCCTTGGCCGGGCGGCCGAGCCGGTCCAGGGCGGCCGCGGCCGGCTGGCAGTGCAGCCGGATGCCGGTGGAGCCGACCAGCCGGAGCAGGTGCCCGCGGGACCCGGCCACCTCCACCAGGGCGACGGCCGCCTCGTGGACCGCCGCCCAGGCTGGTCGGGGCGCCTGCCCGGCCATCACTCGATCGGGATCTGCCGGAAGGCGAGGTCGACGTCGATCCCCTGCCGGCGCCGGTACAGCCGGGTGCCCAGGAACCAGGCCACCCCGAAGACCACGATGCCGAGCACCATCCAGAACTCCCGCGACACGCTGCCGAGGGTGAACATCGGGCCGGCGGCGATGGGGTCGTTCCAGAGCAGGAACAGCACCAGGGCGAAGAAGGCCAGCGAAAGGACCGCCGTCACCACCATCACCGGGACCCCGCCGATCCGGGAGCCGGCCACCGGGGAGGCCTGGAACAGCTCCCGCCGGGTCCGGGGGAACAGGATCGCCGCCACCATGGCCGCTCCCCAGACCACCACCAGGGCCTCGATCAGGCTGAGGAAGGCGATGTTGCGGTAGGCGATCAGCCACATGAACACGACCGACCCGGCGGTCGACAGGCCGATGGCCACCACCGGGGTGTGGAACCGCTGGCTGACGTAGCCGAGCCGGTCGGGGGCCAGCCGGTCGAAGGACCAGGCGATCATCGTCCGGGTGGTGTAGGCCAGCTCGGCCGGCACCCAGAACCAGATCCAGGCCACGAAGGTGGCCATGATCACCGTGGCCAGGAAGACGTTGCTGGTCAGGATCCCGGCCAGCACGGTGAACCAGGGCGAGGCCCCGACCGAGGCCTCGGTGGAGCCGTCGGCGATCCCGGAGATCGAGTTGAAGCCGATCGCGCCCTGGAACTCGTAGCCGAACGCCTTGGCGGCCAGCCCGTCGAACAGGGCGATCACGACCCCGGTGGCGACGACCGCGCCCAGCATGCCGAACAGCTGGGAGCGGCGGACCCGCTTGACCTCGCCGCCCAGCCCGATCGACTGCACGGCCCCGAGCAGGGGCAGCAGCGGGAAGACCAGGAACTGGATGGAGGTCCCGAGGTTGAAGCTGCCGGTCTGGTAGCCGTTCTGCTTGGCGGTGGCGATCACGCCGGCGTAGTCGAGCCCGGTCAGCTCGGTGAGGTTGGCCTTGAAGGTGGCCCGGCTGCCCAGCAGCAGCACCGCGACCAGCACAAACGTGCCCGCCACGGCCAGGACGAACAGCACCTTCTGGACCGAGAAGTAGCGCCGGGTGCCGGTGGCCAGCAGCAGCCCGGCCAGCACCAGCGAGGCCGTGCCGATCCAGAACACCCCGCTCGGCTCGGCGGTGGAGGCGGCCCAGTCGAGCAGGGTGCGGTTGCCGGCCACCACCCCGACGGTGGCCAGGAACGACGACAGGCCGACCTTGACGATCAGCGACGCCGCGAAGGCGGCGTAGTAGAGCAGGATGACGGTCTCGACCAGCGAGCCGACAAAGGCGAAGCCGGGGCTCAGGCCGCGCGACAGCGACACGTAGACGCCGCCCGAGCGCGGGAAGATCACCGACCAGAAGTAGAAGGTGGCCGCGATGGCCAGCATGCCCGCGGCCGCCAGCAGGGTCGAGAGCCAGACGCCGGCGCCCGGGTACAGGCTGGGGCCGTAGTACTGGTTGAGGGCGATGGCGATCCCCACCGAGACCAGCCCGACGTTGTAGATGAAGACGTCCGCCGACCCCGCCACCCGGATCAGCCCCGACGCCGGCCTGGAGAAGACCCCGCGGCCGGCCAGATCGGCCTGTTGCGCCACCGTCCCTACCTCCTCGGACAACGTTTGCCGTGGTCGGCTTATCAAGCTGTGGTTTGAATGTCAACGCGGGTTGATCGCTCAAGGTCGAAAAGCGATCTAGGAACCGGTCAAGTGGTTGAATATCGAACCGACGGTCGGCGAAGGTCTGGAGCGAACATGCAGCGGAGCAGGGGCCCGGTGGATGAGGTGGATCGGGAGATCATCCGGTTGCTGCAGCGGGACGGGCGGACCAGCAACACCGATATCGCCAGGGCGCTGGACGTGACCGAGACGACCATCCGCAAGCGGATCGCCCGGCTGATCGACGAGGAGCTGGTCAACGTGGTGGCCGTGCCGACACCGCGGGCGGTGGGGATGACGCTGTCGGCCATCATCGGGATCTCGGTGCAGCTGCCCGGCCTGCAGGCGGTGTCGGAGCGGCTGGTCGCCTACCCGGAGGTGCGGTACGTGGGGGTCGCGACCGGGCGCTACGACATCATTGTCGAGGCGTTCTTCAACGACCACGAGCACCTGCTGGAGTTCGTCTCCCGCAAGCTGGGGGCGCTCAAGGGGGTGACCGGGGCCGAGACCAGCCTGATCCTCAAGGTGGCCAAGTTCTCCTACGAGTGGGAGATCCCCTGAGGGACGCTCAGCCGAGCTTGGTCAGAGCCCGGCGCAGGTTGCGGACGCCCTGGCCGATGCGCTGCTCGTTCTCGATCAGGGCGAAGCGCACGTGGCCGTCGCCGCCCGGGCCGAAGCCGATACCCGGCGAGGTGGCCACCTTGGCCTCCCTGACCAGCATGGAGGCGAACTCGACCGAGCCGAGGTCCCGGTAGGGCTCGGGGATCGGGGCCCAGACGAACATGGTCCCCCTTGGCGGCTCGACCTCCCAGCCGATCCGGGCCAGCCCGTCGCAGAGGGCGTCGCGGCGCGACTGGTAGATGGCCTGGGCCCGCTGGGGGTGGCCCGGGTCCTCGTTGAGGGTCACGGTGGCCGCGATCTGGATCGGCTGGAAGGCGCCGTAGTCGAGGTAGGACTTGAGCTTGGCCAGCGCCTGCACCACCTCGGGCTTGCCGACCAGATAGGCCATGCGCCAGCCGGCCATGGAGAAGGCCTTGGTCATCGAGTACAGCTCGACCGCGCAGTCCTTGGCCCCGTCGGCCTGGAGGATCGAGGGCGGCCGGAAGCCGTCGAAGCCGAGCTCGGCGTAGGCGTTGTCGTGGACCAGCAGGACCTCGTTCTCGCGGGCGAAGTCGACCATCCGCTGCATGAAGGCCAGGTCGACGCAGGTGGTGGTGGGGTTGTGGGGGAACGAGAGCACGATCACCCGGGGCCTGGGCCAGGAGAAGCGGTAGGACTGCTGCACGTTCTCGAAGAAGTCCTCGCCGGTGCCGACCGGGATCTCGCGGACGTCGGCCCCGGCGAACAGGGGCCCCCAGATGTGGATCGGGTACGACGGCGACGGCACCAGGGCGGCGTCGCCCGGCTGGAGCAGGACCCACATCAGGTGGGAGAAGCCCTCCTTGGCCCCGATGGTGGTGATCGCCTCGGTCTCGGGGTCGAGCGTCACCCCGAACCGGCGCTGGTACAGGTCGGCCACGGCCTGGCGCAGCTTGGGGATGCCCCGGCTGGCCGAGTAGCGGTGGTTGCGGGGGTTGCGGACCGCCTCGCACAGCTTGTCGACGGCCGTGGGCGGCGAGGGCAGGTCGGGGTTGCCGAAGCCGAGGTCGATCACGTCCTCGCCGGCCCGCCTGGCCGCCACCTTGAGCCCGTCGATGATGGTGAAGACGTACGGCGGCAGGTTCGTGATCCGGCGGAACTCCACGGGCAACCCCCATCTGGCAGAGCTTGAAGCTGGAAGCCTACCCGCTCGGGGGAACCGGACCGCCGGCGCCGGTGTACCCAGACCGTGCGCCCGCTCCTCGTGCTGCTGCTCGCGGCCGTCCTGGCGGCCGGCTGCGACCGGGAGGCCCCACCGGCCCCCGCCCCGGCGGCCGCCGCCGTGGCCTGCGCGGCCGGGTACGAGGAGCCCGACACCCTGAGCCCGTCCTACCGGCCGGGGGCGCCGGTGCGGGCCGTGGTCGGCAACGGGCACGTGCTCACCGGCACGGTCCGCTCCCGCCGCGACTGCGCGCCGGTCGCCGGGGCCCGGGTCGAGCTGTGGCCCGAGATCGCCGGCCAGGGCCATCCCGACGCCCAGCGGGCGACCGTGCTCACCGGCGCCGACGGCGGCTACCGGTTCCAGAGCGACCCGCCCGAGCACATCCACATGCTCGTCTCCGCCGAGGGGTTCGAGCCGCTGGCCAGCAACCGCTACCACCCCGAGGGCAGGGCCAGCGGCCGCTTCGACATCCTGCTCACGCCGGCGCGATCCTGACGGCTGGCGGGTGGCGGCGGCCCTCGGGTAACGTCCTGCCCTTGTGAAGGACCCGATCTCGCCGATGGAGTGGCATCCCGGCCCCGGGGCGGAGGAGCTCATCCGCCGTAAGGCGCAGCTCCAGGTGCTCTCAAAGCAGCTGCTGGACCGCGAGCGCGGCCTGGCTGGCTTCCGCAACGAGCTGCACGCCTTCGAGACCAGCTACCGCAAGGCGCTCGGCTCCCGCTACGCCCGGCTCGACGACCTGGCCGAGCGGCTGGACGCGACCGCCGTGGACGGCGAGGACCCCGGCCGGCCGGACCTGGATGGCGACGGCCCGGCCGAGCGCTACCCCGGCCAGGGCGTGCCCGGCGGGCAGAACTGGGCCTGGGGGGAGCGCGAGCCGGACAAGGAGCCGGAGCGGCGCCCGGTCATCGGCGACGACGCCAAGCGCCTGTTCCGCCAGCTGGCCCGCCTGATCCATCCCGACCTGGCCGGCGACCCGAAGGAGCGGGAGCGGCGCACCAACCTGATGGTGGCGGCCAACGACGCCTACGAGCAGGGCGACGTCGTCGCCCTTGAGCGGATGCTGGAGGACTGGCACGCCAGCCCCGAGGCCGTGACCGGCAGCGGGGCCGCCGCCGAGCTGGAGCGGACGCTGCGCCGCATCGCCCAGACCGAGGCCGGCATGCGGAAGATCGACGAGGAGCTGGCCGAGCTGGAGGCCTCGGCCATGGGCTGGCTGCGGCGCCGGGTCGAGAAGGCGGCCCACGAGGGCTGGGACCTGCTGGCCCACATGGTCAGGGAGCTCGACCGCCAGATCGGCGAGGCCCAGCTGGAGCTGGACCGGCGGGCGGCCACGGCCACCGCCGGAGCGTGGGAATAGGGCGGCGCTCGGCCCCGGTGTGATCGCGGCCGGGATCGGGCTGGCGGGGCTAGCCGCGTTGCTCGGGTTCCTGTAGAACCTGCGCATGAGCCACGCCGCCGACCGACGACGCCCCAACCCGGTCTGGCTGCTGGTCGTGGTCGCGATGGCCGGGCTGGCCGTGGCCGGCCCGGTGATCATGGTCCGCGACCAGCTCGCCAACCGGGCCGGGGCGCCGACCGTTGCCGAGGGCGCGCAGCCGGCCGAGGGGACGGCGCCGGCGGCGGCCGCCGGGGGCACCGTGAGAATGGCCGGACTGGCCTTCGCCCCCGGGACCCTCACGGTGGCCAAGGGGTCGACGGTGGTCTTCGACAACGACGACACCGCCCCGCACACGGTCACGGCCCGCTCCGGCGGGGTCGACTCGGGCGTGCTCGACCCAGGCAAGCAGTTCAGCGTGACCGTCACCGACGGCTTCGACTACTTCTGCAGCATCCACCCCAGCATGACCGCCAAGATCGCCGTGACCGGCTGACCAGGAGGCGTGGTGGACATCGTCGAGCTCCTCAACGACCTGACGGGCGGCCAGCTGCTGCTCTGGAAGGTGCTGCTGACCTCCGTGATCTTCGCCTGCGCGGGGCTCCAGGTGATGCTGGCGGCCCGTTTCTACGAGGCCAGCACGGTGCCGCCCATCTCCACCGGGGCGGCCTCGCGGACCCATCGCCTCAACGGCAAGCTCACCGTCACGCTGGCCGTGGTCGTCGCCCTCTCCTGCCTGATCGGGCCGGCCGGGCCGACCTCCCCGACCCGGGTGCTGCTCCACTCGATCTTCGGGAGCCTGGTCTTCGCCCTGCTCGCGGCCAAGTACACCGCACTCAAGCTGCGGCCGGCCTGGGGCCGCTACCTGCCCTGGATCGGCAGCGGCCTGTTCCTGACCTTCGCCGCCATCTGGGCCACCACCGTGGCCGACTACGTCACCGCGAGGTAGCCGACATGCGCGCCTTCCGCCTGCTGCCCCTGCTCGCCCTGACCGGCCTGGTCCTGCTGGCCGCCCCGGCCTCGGCCGCCGCGGCCGCCCCGGCCCCGGCGGCGGCCGCCCAGGACAGCGGGGACGCCAAGATCATCGACTTCGACTACGCCCCCCGGCACCTCACTGTCGAGGCCGGGACCACGGTCACCTGGTCCAACACCGGCCAGCGGCCCCACACGGCCACCGACCGGGGCGGCACCTTCGACACCAAGCCGATCGCCCCCGGGGCCAGCGCCAAGGTCACCCTGAGCACGCCCGGGACCTACTTCTACTTCTGCCGCATCAACCCGGCCAAGATGAACGGGGTCCTGACCGTCGAGCCGGGCGCCGACGATGCCAGGACGGCTCGGGTCCAGGCGGTCGACGAGGGCTTCACCGGCGACAAGCTCCGCTTCGACCCGGCCAAGCTGAGTGTGACCGCCGGGACGACCCTGCTGGTGGCCAACGTCGGCGGCAAGCCCCACACCCTCACCGCCGACGACGGCTCCTTCGACACCGGCATCGTCGAACCGGGGGCCGAGGGCGGCCGCTTCGCCGGCAAGAACGCCAGCGTGACCCTGAACCAGGCCGGCACCTTCAAGTTCCACTGCGAGATCCACCCGGCGGCCATGAAGGGGGTGGTGACAGTCACTGGCGAGGCCGCGGCGGGCGGCCCGGCCCAGGCGTCGGCCGGGCCTCGGGAGGTCGACGTTGGCGCGGTCGACTTCGGCTTCGAGCCCAACGACGCCTCGGTGGCCGCCGGGGGCAAGGTCCGGGTCACCAACAAGGGCAAGGCACCCCACACCTTCACCCTGGACGACGTCGCCCTGGACAGCGGCACCATCGACCCGGGGTCCAGCGCCGACCTCACCGCCCCCGACGCGCCCGGCAGCTACAGCTACCGCTGCACCATCCACCCGGCCAAGATGCGCGGCGTGCTGGTGGTGCTGGGCCGCGACACCGAGGACCCGAACGCCGAGGCGGCCGCCCCGCCGCCCGCGCCGGCCGCCTCGGGCGGCGGCGGAGGCGGCACCAGCGCCGGGGTCACCGCGTTCGTCCTGGCCACGGCCGTCGTCGCCGCGTTCCTCGGCGGGATCGGGTTGAGCGCGTTCGCCCTGCGCCGCCGGGCCGCGACCTAGCGGCGGTCGACGAACAGGGCCTGGGCGGCGCGGCCGATCGGGCCCCGCTCGTCGTGGAGGGCGGTGTCGGCCAGGCCGACGCCGTCGGCGAGCATGGTCGCCGCCTCCAGCGCGACCCACTGGCCCGCCGGCGGCCGGAGCAGGTAGACGGTCAGGTCGGGGTTGATGAAGCGCCAGTGCCGGAAGTCGAGCGCGGCGCTGACCCCGTTGCCCGAGTCGGCCGCGACCAGCGCCCGGCACAGGGGCGACGGCACCTCGCCGGCCACCAGTGGGTAGCGCATCCGCGTCCACACCGTGGCCGGGCCGAGCTCCAGGAACGAGCCGGTCACGAAGCGGAACTCCATGGCCGTGTGGTACCCGACCTCCTGGCCGGTCGGGAAGAACGGCCTGAGCCGCCCTGCCTCCGGCCCCGGCAGCCGCGGCCCCGGGACCAGGCCGTCGGGCAGGCCAACCTCGGCCGTCCGGATCCGCAGGGCGGTGGCCCGCATCACCTCGGCCCCGGCGGCCAGCAGGCTCGCCTCGACCAGCTCGACGCTGCGCCCGCCCCGCAGGAGCCGGCTGGCCACCTCCAGCTCGGCGATCGGCACCGGCCGCAGGATCTCGAAGGTGACCCGGGCCACCCGGAGCCCGGACCGGTCCGAGTGGCCCTCCACGGTCCGCCCCAGCAGCGCCGCAGGCGGCCCGGCGTGCTGCAGCCCTGGGCCCCAGGGGCCCTGGGTCAGCTCCGTGGCCCGGAACCGGTCCCTGCCGAGCGGAAGGAAGAAGGCCTCGGGCATGCCCGCAGTCTAGATGCGCCGATCGCCGTATGGTGCCTGCACGTGGTGATATGGGATCTTCGTCACGTCTACGGACAGACCACCCGAGGAGGGGACGTATGCGTAGGCGTGTCGTGCTCACCATCGTCGTCGCGATCCTGGCGCTGATGATGGCAGTGGCCGGGGGGCCGGCTGCGCTCGCCGCCTCCAAGCGGCTGCCGATCAGGTCCGGTCCCCACGGCCTGTCCCGGGCCCCGGCCGCGATCACCCCCAAGATCGTGGGCGGCAAGCCCGTCCCCAACGGCAAGTACCCGTTCCAGGCGGCCCTGCTCGCCCAGTCGTTCGGCACCAACGACTTCCAGCGCCAGTACTGCGGCGCCAGCCTGATCACCCCGTTCGAGGTCCTGACGGCCGCCCACTGCGTCGACTTCGTCGGCGACGGCCCCGAGCAGGTCCCCATCAGCGACCTGCGGGTGGTGGTCGGCCGGACCGTGCTGACCAGCACCCAGGGCCAGAAGCGGCGGGTCGCGGCCATCGACATCCACCCGCGCTGGAACCCGGTGACCTTCAGCTTCGACGCCGCCGTCGTCCACCTGGCCTCGCCGGTCAACGGCATCCGGCCGGTCGCGCTGGTCACCCCGGGTGTCGACGCCCTGGAGCGGCCGGGGACGCTGGCCACCGTCACCGGCTGGGGCAACACCATCCAGCAGCCGGCCGGCCCGGGCGGCGGCGGGATCCACTACCCCGACCGGATGCGGGAGGCGCAGGTCCCGATCACCTCGCGGGCCGAGTGCCGGACCGTCTACGCCGCCGCCGACTCCCCCATCGACGCCACCATGCTGTGCGCCGGGCGGACCAACCGCGACACCTGCCAGGGCGACAGCGGCGGCCCGCTGTTCTTCAAGGCCGTCGGCCCCGGCTACATCCAGGCCGGCATCACCAGCTGGGGCATCGGCTGCGGCGCGACCGGCTTCCCCGGGGTCTACACCCGCCTCAGCAACCGGGGGGTGGGGAACTTCATCCTCTCGGCCACCGGGGGCGTCCCGGGCTGATAGCGTCTGGTGCATGTGGGAGTACGCGATCCGCGAGTACGTGCAGGAATGGGGTGAGCAGACCGAGGACCGGTCGATGAGCTCCTTCCTGGCCGAGCTGAACCGGCTCGGGGAGGACGGCTGGGAGGCGGTCGGGATCACGCCGCGCACCCACTACGACCGGGGCGGCGGCCCGGGGGGCTGGGACAGCTACACCTTCGTGGTGCTCCTGAAGCGGCTGCGGCCGGCCGACGACATGCTGCCGAGGAGTTGAGGCCATGAAGGGCGCCATCAGGGTCCTGCTCGTCGGCGCCGCCGCCGGGTACGTGGCCGGCCAGGTGATGGACAAGGCCACGACCTGGTTCTACGACCGCCAGAGCGACGCCTCCAAGCAGCGCGAGCAGGAGCTGCTGCCGGAGGGGGCGCCGCTGGCCGCGGCCAGGAGGCTGGCCGGGCTGATCGGGGCCGAGCCGACCGACGACCAGGCGGGCACGATCGCCCAGGCCATGCACCAGTCGCTGGGGCAGGGGTACGGCGTGGCCGCGGCCGCGCTCACCCGGCGGGGGGTCCCGCCGCTGACGGCCGGGGTCGCCTCCGGGGTGGCCGGGTTCCTGCTGGTGGACGAGCTGGCCAACAGCCTGTTCTTCACCCCGCCGCCCCAGGCCTACCCGGTCGAGAGCCACCTGCGCGGGGCCGTCGGCCACCTCACCCTCGGCCTCGTCACCGGCGCCCTCCTGGCCGTGGCCAGGCGGCTGCGCCTGCTCTAGCGGTCCAGCAGCGACCCGGGCTGGGCGCCGCGGACGGCCGCGTCGAGGACCTCGGCAACGTGGGCCATGGCCAGGTGCTCGCCGCGGCGCTCGAGGGCGTTGCGGAGCTGGAGCAGGCAGCCGGGGTTCGAGGTGACCAGCAGGTCGGCCCCGGTGGCGAGCACGTTGGCGGCCTTGCGGTCGCCCAGCTCGGCCGCCGGCTCGGGCTCGACCAGGTTGTAGATGCCCGCCGAGCCGCAGCAGATCTCGGCGTCGGGGATCTCGCGCACCTCAAGGCCGGGGATGGCCCGCAGCGCCTTGCGGGGCTGGGCCCGGATGCCCTGGGCGTGGGCCAGGTGGCAGGCGTCGTGCCAGGCCACCTTGATCGGCAGCGGGTGCCGGGGGGCCACCGGGCCGAGCTCGACCAGCAGCTCGGACAGGTCGCGGACCCGTTCCGAGAAGGCCTTGGCCCGCTCGGCGTAGGCCGGGTCGTCGCGGAGCAGGTGGCCGTACTCCTTCATGGCCGAGCCGCAGCCGGCCGCGTTGACCACCACCTGGTCGACCTCGGCGGCGTCGAAGGTGTCGATGGCCGCCCTGGCGAACGCCTGGGCCTCGGCCTCGCGCCCGGCGTGGAGGCTGAGGGCGCCGCAGCAGCCCTGGCCGGCGGGGGCGACCACCTCGCAGCCGTCGGCGGCCAGGACCCGGGCGGTGGCCGCGTTGACCTCGGGGAAGAAGACCCGCTGGACGCAGCCGGTGAGCATCCCGACCCGCCGCCGTCGCGTCCCGGTCGCCGGGGTGACCTCGGGGACCGGCTCGAGGCGGCCGAGGGTCGGGGTGAGCCGCTCCATGGCCGACAGCCGCTCGGGCAGCCGGTCGAGCAGCCCGGCCCGTCGGGCCAGGGTGCCGAGGTGGGAGCGCTGGTAGAGGCGCAGGGGACCGCGGAGCAGCCGCAGCCGCCGCGGGTAGGGGAACAGCCGGAAGATCAGCGCCCGGAAGGCCCGGTCGCGGCGCGAGCGCGGGTAGCGGCGCTCGACCTGCTGGCGGGTGGCCTCGATCAGCTTGCCGTACTGGACCCCCGACGGGCAGGCGGTGACACAGGCCATGCAGCCGAGGCACTGGTCGAAGTGGCGGACCATCTCGTTGTTCATGGCCTCGCCCTGGCGCCCGATCTCCATCAGGTAGATCCGGCCGCGTGGCGAGTCCATCTCCTCGCCCCAGAGCACGTAGGTCGGGCAGGTGGGCAGGCAGAACCCGCAGTGGACGCAGTCCTCGATCAGCTCCTGCTCGGGCGGGTGATGGTCGTCGAAGGCGGGCAGCACCCTGGCCCCGATCTGGGTCGCCGAGGCCGGCGCGTCGGCCGGCCCCGGTCCAGCTCCCTGCTGCTCGGTCATCAGATGCCTCCCACGAACCGGCCTGGGCTCATCCGG
>JASLIH010000442.1 GCA_030152105.1 Actinomycetes bacterium | reverse complement strand
CGCCTCGGGCCCGCCGCCCTGGTAGGCCTGGAGGCCGAAGGCGGCCGCCTGGGCGAAGCCGCCAAGGCCGACCGTCTCGGTGATGTGGCTCTCGCCCCCGATCCACTGGATGTCGTCGGCGGTGAAGCCCTCGAACAGCTTTGCCTCGACCGTCGGCAGCGGTCCCCGGAACCACCGCTGGCCGAGCCCGCTGACCCGGATGGCGTACTCGCGGCAGCTGATCGTCATGGCCGTGACCAGGCTGGAGCTGTCCACCCCGGCGGCGGCGTCGGCCAGCACCTTGGCCGCGGCCATGGAGCAGCGCAGGAAGAAGTAGTCGGCCCCCCGCAGAAATGCCAGGGCGTCGCCGATCTCGTCGTCCCAGCCGTCGCCGGCCAGCTCCAGCAGCGGGCCGAACAGCTCGCGGGTGAGCAGGAGGGTGGCGGCGGTGTTGCGGCTGTGGAGCTCGTCGCCCATGTGCAGGGCCCGCTGGATCACCGGGACCAGGGGGATGCCGTCGCAGCGCCGCAGGGCCGCGCCGAGCAGCGGCCCCAGCGACCCGGCCAGGTAGTCGAGCCCACGCCGGACGTCGTCGTCGTAGACGCCGTAGTTGAGGCGCTTGCGGGACTCGCCCTCGTAGAGGTTGCAGAAGCCGCGGTTGCCGTAGCGGGCGCTCTCCACCACCAGCACCGGCATGGAGGCGGTGTAGATGCCGGCCACCGACCCGACGCAGCCGTGGTCGTGGCAGGCGCCCAGCCGGATGCGGCCGGCCCGGATGGCCGCCTCGGCCTCCTCGGTGTCGGCGGCCAGCTCCTCGTAGACGGCGGCGTGCAGCACGGCCCGGCGCTGGCCGCCGTAGTAGGCCTCCCAGGGAAGCGGGGCGCCAGAGGTGAGGATCGTCTCGGCGGTCATGCCCGGGACCACCTGGCCGGCCGGCCGGCAGTCGACCAGCACCGGGTCGGCGGTCGTGAGCCGGGTGAACGCCTCCTGGTTGGCCTCGACAGCTCTGGTCACCTGGTCCTCCATCACCTGGTTCTCACCACAGGTGCAGGTAGCGCTCGCGCTCCCACTCGCCGACGACGGTGTTGTACTCGCGCCATTCGTCGCGCCGGACGCGGGCGTAGGTTGCGTGCAGCTCGGCCCCGAACACCTCCTTGGCCAGCGGGTCGTCCTCGAACTCGTCGACGGCCTCGCCGAGGGTGGTCGGGACCCGGCGGACCCCGGACGCCTGGAGCTCCTCGTCGCCAACGGTGTAGGTGTCGACGTTGACCGGGTCGCCGGCCTTGAGCCGGCGTTGGATCCCGTCGAGGCCGGCGGCCAGGGTGATGGCCGCCCCCAGGTAGAAGTTGCAGG
The DNA here is from genome assembly GCA_030152105.1 of Actinomycetes bacterium. The sequence goes on along the minus strand of JASLIH010000442.1, from coordinate 7,792 downwards.
CGCTGTCGGCGATGCGCAGCTCCAGGCAGCGGCGGTTCATCGGCAGCCGGCACATCAGGGTGCGGTTGTTGTGCCCGTAGGCCCGGTACACGGGGGCCCAGGAGATCTCGTTCATCAGCCCCCGGGGCAGCATCCGCTTGTAGGAGTTCACCGTCGGGCAGACCACGGCGGTGATCGCCCCGGCGTGCTCCAGGACCCCGGCGGTGAACTGGTAGGCGAGCTCGCTGTAGCCGCGGTCGGCCCGCTCGCCGACCCCCTCCGCCTCCGGCTCGCCGCCCTCGGCCTGGAACAGGTTGGCCCCGCTGGCCGGGTCGGCCAGGCTCAGGTTGTAGTGGGCGCCCGACCCGAACGCCTCCGACCACGGCTTGGGCATGAAGGTGGCGATGCAGCCCAGCGAGCGGGCGACGTGCTTGGCCAGCAGCCGGAACACCACCATGCGGTCGGCCATGGCCAGGGCGTCGGTGTAGCCGAAGTCGAACTCGTACTGCCCGTCGCCGCCCTCGTGGTCGAAGGAGAAGACGTCCCAGCCGAGGTCGTCCAGGTAGGCGACCATGGGGCCGAGGAACGCATCGGCCAGCATGGTCGCCTCCAGGTCGTAGCCCCGGGTCGGCTGGTTGTCGAGGTCGGAGGCGACGAACGGGAGCCAGCGGCCCTGGACCTGGCGCAGCACGTACACCTCGGGCTCGACGCCCATCCTGGGCAGGTAGCCCATGGCCGCGGCGGCCTCCATCTGGCGGCGCAGGACCCGCCGGGAGTCGTGGCTGTAGGGCCGGCCGTGGAAGAACAGGTCCGCGGCGGCCAGAGCGTAGCGGGTGTCCCAGGGCAGCACGGTGAGGCTGTCCAGGTCGGGGATGCTGACGCACTCGTCCTCGTTGGGCCCGAGCTTGCCCATCCCCTCCAGGGCCCCGACGGTGTAGAGCTCGGAGCCGGCGGCCATGGCCTCGAAGTGGTCGATGGGCACGCACTTGGACTTGGGGACGCCGTTCAGGTCGGTGTAGGCCCCGAACACGTACCGCACGCCGGCCGCCTCCAGCCGCCGCCGCGCCGCCTGCACATCGGTCATCTCCGAACCTCCCCGGCTCGTCTCGCCTAGCCCGTGGTCGCCTGGTAGCGCAGGACCTTGCCGCCCCCGACGGTCACCAGCACCCCGCGGAGCACGCCCTCGCCGTACTCGGAGCCGGCGTTGATGGCCAGGGTCCGGCCCAGCCGCACCGTCCCGCCCGACTCGTGGATGTGGCCGTGCAGGCTGACCAGCGGCTGGTGCCGCTCGATGGCGTCGCGTACCGCGGTCGAGCCGACCGGGGCGGTGACCTGGCCGCCCATGGAGGTCTTGACCTTCAGGTCCTGGCCGAGCAGGGGGGCGGTGTCGAGCCGCGAGTCGTAGGGCGGGACATGCACGTTGAACAGGGCCCCGGCGGGGTTGGCGAGCCCGGCGGCCAGGTCGTCGAGGCGCCGGGCGATGGCCTCCTCGGGATACTCGCGCGGGGTGTTCCACGGGGTCTTGTTGGTCCACCCGGTGGTCAGCAGCTCGTGGCCGGGGGCGACCTCGACGATCTCGCCCTCGGCCACCACGACCCGCCCGCCGCCGTACTCGGCCAGGACGCCGTCGACCATCCACGGGTCGTCGTTGCCGGGGGCGGTGAGGATGCGGACGTCCGAGCCGGCCAGCCGCTCCTCGGCGTGGCGCAGCCAGCGGCGCAGGGTCTCGGTCATCAGCTCGGCGAACAGCTCCTCGACGGCCTCGGGATTGCCCTCCAGGTGCCGGTGCTCGTCGGGGCCCATGCGCCGGGTGTAGCTGCCGGCCACCCGGGCCTGGCGCTCCAGCTCGGCCGCGCCGGCCTCGTCCAGGAGCCGCCGGCGGCCGTGGACCCAGGCCTCCCAGCCCCCGCCGGGCTGCTCGACCAGGGGGACGACCAGCTTGCCGGTGAGGTCGCCGCCCAGCACCAGCAGGTCGGCGCCGTAGAACCGGGCCGCGGCCACGAACTTCCGGAAGCAGGTCTCGGAGCCGTGGAGGTCGGTGGCGAAGAAGATCGTGGTCGCCTCCGGGTCCGGCCCCGGGCCCCTGGACCGCCGGCGCCGCAACGGGGACACTCAGTACACCGCCTCGCGCTCGTCGACGTCCTGCCACCACTGCATCCGTTCCCCCACCCTGGCCCTGGCCCGCCACCTGACCGACTTCGGCGCCGCCTGGATCGCCGCCAGCAGGGCGTCGATCCGCTCGGCGACCGTCGCGGCGGCGCCGTTGCCCTCCGGGTGGTCGCGCAGCGCGGCCAGGTTGGCGATGGCGGTGTGGTGGAACCCCCAGTCCCGGGCCAGCAGCCCGGCGACGTACCGGGCGTCGATGGCCTCGGGCCCCTCCGACCCCTCCGATACCGGGTGGGTGGCCAGCACCGCGCTGGCGTCCATACGGTCGGTGACCGTCTGCCGGACGATCTGGAGCTTCTGCAGCAGGAGGTCCTCGACCGGCACGGTGACGTCCCGGGCCCCGAGCCGGTCGCGCAGCTCGATGGTGTGGCAGAACTCCAGCCGGTCGACGAACACGTCCAGCTCCAGGCCGCTCGTCGGGTGGCGGAAGGCGTAGCGGCGGCCCTCCATGGCCACCAGCAGGTCGCGGTCGACCTCCCAGCCGCGCTCCTCCAGCAGCCGCCGCAGCCCCTTGCGGTCCTCGTGGCGGCAGACGACGTCGATGTCCTTGGCCGGGCGGCCCAGCCGGTCGAGGGCGGCCGCGGCCGGCGGGCAGTGCAGCCGGATGCCGGTGGAGCCGACCAGCCGCAGCACCTGCCCGCGCGCCCCGGCCTCGTCCACCAGGGCGACGGCCGCCTCGTGGACCGCCGCCCAGCCGGGCCGGGGCGCCTGCCCGGACATCACTCGATGGGGATCTGCCGGAAGGCGAGGTCGACGTCGATCCCCTGGCGGCGCCGGTACAGCCGGGTGCCGAGGAACCAGGCCACGCCGAACACCACGATGCCGAGCACGATCCAGAACTCCCGCGACAGGTGGTCGAGGGTGAACATCGGGCCGGCGGCGATGGGGTCGTTCCAGAGCAGGTACAGCACCAGGGCGAAGAAGGCCACTGAGAGGGCGGCGGTCACGACCATGACGGGCACGCCGCCGATCCGGGACCCGGCGACCGGGGAGGCCTGGAACAGGTCGCGCCGGGTCCGGGGGAACAGGATGGCCGCCACCATGGCCGCCCCCCAGACCACCACCAGCGCCTCGATCAGGCTCAGGAAGGCGATGTTGCGGTAGGCGATCAGCCACATGAACACGATCGCCCCGGCGGTCGACAGGCCGATGGCCACCACCGGGGTGTGGAACCGCTGGCTGACGTAGCCGAGCCGGTCGGGGGCCAGCCGGTCGAACGACCAGGCGATCATCGTCCGGGTCGTGTAGGCCAGCTCGGCCGGCACCCAGAACCAGATCCAGGCCACGAAGGTGGCCATGATCACCGTGGCCAGGAGCACGTTGCTGGTCAGGATGCCGGCCAGCACGGTGAACCAGGGCGCGGCCCCGACCGACGCCTCGGTGGAGCCGTCGGCGATGCCCGAGATCGAGTTGAAGCCGATGGCGCCCTGGAACTCGTACCCGAACGCCTTGGCCGCCAGGCCGTCGAACAGCGCGATCAGCAGCCCGGTGGCGACGACCGCGCCCAGCATGCCGAACAGCTGGGAGCGGCGGACCCGCTTGACCTCGCCGCCTATGCCGATCGACTGCACGGCCCCGAGCAGGGGCAGCAGCGGGAAGACCAGGAACGCGATCGAGGTGCCGATGTTGAAGCTGCCCGTCTCGTAGCCGTTCTGCTTGGCGATGGCGACCACGCCGGCGTAGTCGAGCCCGGTGAGCTCGGTGAGGTTGGCCTTGAAGGTGTCGCGGCTGCCCAGCAGCAGCACCGCCACCAGGACCAGGGTGCCGGCGACGGCCAGGGCGAACAGCGCCTTCTGGACCGTGAAGTAGCGGCGGGTGCCGGTGGCCAGCAGCACCCCGGCCAGCACCAGGGTGGCCGTGCCGATCCAGAACACCCCGCTGGGCTCGGCGGTGGAGGCGGCCCAGTCGAGCAGGGTCCGGTTGCCGGCGACCACCCCGACGGTGGCGAAGAACGACGACAGTCCGACCTTGACGATCAGCGAGGCCGCGAAGGCGGCGTAGTAGAGGAGGATGACGGTCTCGACCAGCGAGCCGACAAAGGCGAAGCCGGGGCTGAGGCCGCGCGACAGCGACACGTAGACGCCGCCCGAGCGGGGGAAGATCACCGACCAGTAGTAGAAGGTGGCGGCGACGGCCAGCATGCCCAGGGCGGCCAGCAGGGTCGAGAGCCAGATGCCGGCGCCCGGGTACAGGCTGGGGCCGTAGTACTGGTTGAGCGCGATGGCGATCCCGACCGAGACCAGCCCCACGTTGTAGATGAAGACGTCGGCCGACCCCGCGACCCGGATCAGCCCCGACGCCGGCCGGGAGAAGACCCCGCGGCCGGCCAGATCGGCCTGTTTCGCCACCGTCGCTACCTCCTGGGACGACGTTTGCCGGCGACGGCTTATCAGGGAGGGGTTTGAATGTCAACGCGCGGTGGATCGTTCAGGTCGAAAAGCGACCTGAGAAGCGGTCGAGTGGTTGAATATCGAACCGAAGCACCGGAGAACGAAGGAACTGCGGACGGGGACGGCGAACGACAGCGAGGGTGATATGCAGCGGATTCGAGGGCCGGTGGACGAGGTGGACCGGGAGATCATCCGGTTGCTGCAGCGGGACGGGCGGACCAGCAACACCGACATCGCCAGGGCGCTGGAGGTGACCGAGACGACCATCCGCAAGCGGATCGCCCGGCTGATCGACGAGGACCTGGTCAACGTGGTGGCGGTGCCGACCCCGCGGGCGGTGGGGATGACCCTGTCGGCCATCATCGGGATCTCGGTCCAGCTGCCCAGCATGCAGGCGATCTCCGAGCGGCTGGTCACCTACCAGGAGGTCCGCTACGTCGGGGTCGCGACCGGGCGCTACGACATCATCGTCGAGGCGTTCTTCAACGACCAGGAGCACCTGCTGGAGTTCGTCTCCCGCAAGCTGGGGGCGCTCAAGGGGGTCACCGGCGCCGAGACCAGCCTGATCCTGAAGGTGGCCAAGTTCTCCTACGAGTGGGAGATCCCCTAGCCGAGCTTGGTCAGGGCGCGGCGGAGGTTGCGGACGCCCTGGCCGATGCGCTGCTCGTTCTCGATCAGGGCGAAGCGCACGTGGCCGTCGCCCCCCGGGCCGAAGCCGACGCCGGGGGAGGTGGCCACCCGGGCCTCCTTGACCAGCTTGGAGGCGAACTCGACCGAGCCCAGCTCCCGGTAGGGCTCGGGGATGGGCGCCCAGACGAACATGGACCCCCTCGGCGGCTCGACCTCCCAGCCGATCCGGCGCAGCCCGTCGCAGAGGGCGTCGCGCCGGGACTGGTAGACCGCCTGGGCCCGCTCGGGGTGGTCCGGGTCCTCGTTGAGGGTCACGGTGGCGGCGATCTGGATCGGCTGGAAGGCGCCGTAGTCGAGGTAGGACTTGAGCTTGGCCAGCGCCTGCACGACCTCGGCGTTGCCGACCAGATAGGCCATGCGCCAGCCGGCCATGGAGTAGGACTTGGTCATCGAGTACAGCTCGACAGCGCACCGCTTGGCCCCGTCGGCCTGGAGGATCGACGGCGGGCGGAAGCCGTCGAAGCCGAGCTCGGCGTAGGCGTTGTCGTGGACCAGCAGGACCTCGTTCTCGAGGGCGAAGTCGACCATCCGCTGCATGAAGGCGAGGTCGACGCAGGTGGTGGTCGGGTTGTGGGGGAACGACAGCACGATCACCCGGGGCCGGGGCCAGGAGAACCGGTAGGCCTGCTTGACGTTCTCGAAGAAGTCCTCGCCGGTGCCCACCGGGATCTCGCGGACCTCGGCCCCGGCGAACAGCGGCCCCCAGATGTGGATGGGGTAGGACGGCGAGGGCACCAGGGCGGCGTCGCCCGGCTGGAGCAGCACCCACATCAGGTGCGAGTAGCCCTCCTTGGCCCCGATGGTGGTGATGGCCTCGGTCTCGGGGTCGAGCTCGACGCCGAAGCGCCGCCGGTACAGGTCGGCCACGGCCTGGCGCAGCTTGGGGATGCCGCGGCTGGCCGAGTAGCGGTGGTTGCGGGGGTTGCGGACGGCCTCGCACAGCTTGTCCACGGCCGTGGGGGGCGACGGCAGGTCGGGGTTGCCGAAGCCGAGGTCGATCACGTCCTCGCCGGCCCGCCTGGCCGCCACCTTCAGCCCGTCGATGATGGTGAACACGTACGGCGGCAGGTTGGTGATGCGCCGGAACTCCACAGTCGACCCCCATCTGGCAGCGCGTGAAGCTCGCAGCCTACCCCGCCGGGGCCTGACGGTTGGCGACCGGCGGGGGCCCTCGGGTAACGTCCTGCCCTTGTGAAGGACCCCCTCTCGGCGATCGAGTGGCATCCCGGCCCCGGTGCGGAGGAGCTCGTCCGCCGCAAGGCCGAGCTCCTGGTGCTGTCGCGCCAGCTCCTGGAGCGCGAGCGCGGCCTGGCCGCGTTCCGCGGTGAGCTGCACGCCTTCGAGACCAGCTACCGCAAGGCCCTTGGCGCCCGCTACGCCCGGCTCGACGAGCTGGCCGAGCGGCTCGACGAGACCGCCCTGGGCGACGGCCCACTCCCGGGCGAGCCCGACGAGGACGGCGACGGCCCGGCCGACCGCTACCCTGGCCAGGGCCTGCCCGGCGGGCAGAACTGGGCCTGGGGGGAGCGCGAGCCGGACAGGGAGCCGGAGCGGCGGGCGGTGGTCGGCGACGACGCCAAGCGGCTGTTCCGCCAGCTCGCCCGCCTCATCCATCCCGACCTGGCCGGCGACGCCCAGGAGCGGGAGCGGCGCACCAACCTGATGGTGGCGGCCAACGACGCCTACGAGCAGGGCGACGTGGCCGCCCTGGAACGCCTGCTGGAGGACTGGCACGCCAGCCCCGAGGCGGTGACCGGCGGCGGGGCCGCGGCCGAGCTGGAGCGGACGCTGCGCCGCATCGCCCAGGTCGAGGCGAGCATGCGGCGCATCGACGACGAGCTGACCGAGCTGGACGCCTCGGCCATGGGCTGGCTGCGACGCCGGGTCGAGAAGGCCACCCGGGAGGGCTGGGACCTGCTGGCCCACATGGTCAGGGAGCTGGACCGCCAGATCAGCGAGGCCCAGCTCGAGCTCGACCGCCGGACGGTGGCCGCGGGAGCGTGGGAGTAGGCCCGCGTTCGCGGGGTACGGGTCCCGACGACGCAACAGCTGCTGGCGGGGCTGGCCGCGCTGCTCGGGTTCCTGTAGATATACCGGGACATGAGCCAAGCCGCCGATCGAGCACGCCCGAACCCGGTCTGGCTGCTGGTCGTCGTCGTGATGGTCGGGCTGGCCGTGGCCGGCCCGGTGATCATCCTCCGCGACCAGCTGGCCGACGACACGCCGGCCGCTCCCACCGCCGCCGATGGGGCGCAGCCGGTGGCCGCCGCCGCCGGCGGGGGCGGGGGCACGGTGAAGATGGCCGGGCTCAGCTTCGCCCCGGGGACCCTCACGGTGGCCAGGGGCGCCACGGTCGTCTTCGACAACGACGACACCGCCCCCCACACGGTCACGGCCCGCTCCGGCGGGATCGACTCGGGCGTGCTCGACCCGGGCAAGCAGTTCAGCCTGGTCGTCACCGACGGCTTCGACTACTTCTGCAGCATCCACCCGAGCATGACCGCCAAGATCGCCGTGACCTGACCAGGAGGCGTCGTGGACGTCATCGAGCTCCTCAACGACCTGAC
>JASLIH010000065.1 GCA_030152105.1 Actinomycetes bacterium | reverse complement strand
CCGGCCCGGACGAGCCACAGCTCCCGATCCCGCATGGCGCTACTCCCGTTCCAGGTTCAGGTCGCCCTCGAAGTCGGCCGCCTCCAGGATCTCTTTGACCTTGACCAGGAAGCGGGCGGCGTCGGCGCCGTCGATGATGCGGTGGTCGTAGGTGAGGATGCCGTACATCATGTGGCGGATCACCACCACCTCGCCCAGCTCCGGGTCCTCGACCACCACCGGCCGCTTGACGATGGCAGGGGTGGCGAAGATGGCCGCGTTGGGCTGGTTGATGATCGGCGTGTCCCAGACCGCGCCCCGGCTGCCGGTGTTGGTCACCGAGATGGTCGAGCCGGACAGCTCGTCGGGGCCGATCTTGCCGTCGCGGGTGCGCAGGGCCACGTCGGCGATGGCCTTGGCCAGGCCGGCCAGGTTCAGGGACTCGGCGTGCTTGACCACGGGGACGAACAGGCCCTTGGGGGTGTCGACGGCCACGCCCAGGTGCACGTCCTGGTAGACGTGGAGGTTGCCGTCCTCGTCCATGGCCGAGTTGACGATCGGGTACTCCCTGATGGCGCCGATCAGGGCCAGGACGGCGAACGGCATGGGGGAGAGCGAGACGCCCTCGCGCTGCTTGAACTCCTCCTTGGCCCGCGCCCGCAGGCGCATGACCCTGGTCATGTCGATCTCGACGGCGCTGGTGAGCTGGGCGCTGGTCTGGAGCGAGGACACCATCCGCTCGGCGATCACCCGGCGCAGCCGGGTCGCGGGGACGACTTCCTCACGCAGGCCCTTGGCCAGGGGCACGGCCACCCGCGGTGGGGCCGAGGCGGCGGCCGCCGCCTTGCCCTTGGGCGCTCTGGCCTGGCCGCCGGAAGGGGCGGCCGGCGCCTGGCCGCGCTGCTGCACGTAGGCCTCGACGTCCTCGCGGCGTACCCGGCCACCGGAGCCGCTGCCCTGGACCTGGCTCAGGTCGACGTCGTGCTCGCGGGCCAGCCGCCGCACCAGCGGCGACACCCCGGCAGCGGCCTTGCCGTCGCCCTGACCGTTGCCCTCGGCCTTCTTCGGCCTGGGCTCGGCGGACCGCTTGGGCTTCGAGCTCTCCGAGGCCTCGGCGGCCTGCTCGGCCTCGGCGCCGGCGCCTTCCTCGGCCGTGTCCTCCTTGGCCGGCGCCTTCTCCTCGGCGGTCTCGGCCTCGGCCGAGCTCCCGCCGCCGCCGATCACGGCCAGCTCGGCGCCGACCTCGACGGTCTCGTCGGCCTGGACCTTGATCGACTGGAGCACACCGGTGACCGGGGAGGGGACCTCGGTGTCGACCTTGTCGGTGGAGATCTCGAGCAGGGGCTCGTCGGCCTCGACCTGGTCGCCCTCCTGCTTGAGCCAGCGGGTGATGGTCCCCTCGGTGATCGACTCGCCCAGCTCGGGCATGGTCACCGTGGTCGTCCCGCCGTCGCTCGAGGCCTCCGCCTTCGGCTTCTCGTCCTCGCCGTCGCCCTCGGCCTTGGCCGCCTCCGACTCTCGCTCCTTCTCCGAGCCGGCCTCCTCGCTGCCCTCCTCAGCCTCGGCCGCCTCCTCGGCGGTGTCGCTGTCGGCCTCCGCGGACTCCTCGGCCTGGCCGCCCTCGTCACCCTCCGCGTCCCCGCCGGCCTCGCCGTCCTGCTCGATGATGGCCAGCTCGGCACCGACCTCGACGGTCTCGTCAGCCTGCACCTTGATGGTCTTCAGGACCCCGGCGACGGGGGACGGGACCTCGGTGTCGACCTTGTCGGTCGACACCTCGAACAGGGGCTCGTCCGCCTCGACCCGGTCGCCCTCCTGCTTGATCCACCGGGTGATCGTGCCCTCGGTGATCGACTCGCCGAGCTCCGGCATCTTGACTGGTGTCGCCATGACCATCGTCTCCCGGGTCTGCTTGCCGGCTCAGAGCTGGTGGAAGCGGCGTCCGGCGAGGGTCATGTGGGCCTCGCCGACGGCTTCGGACAGGGTCGGGTGGGGGTGGATGAACTGGGCGACGTCGACCGGCAGGGCCTCCCAGTTGTAGATCAGCATCGCCTCGGCGACCAGGTCGGTGACCCGTGCCCCGACCAGGTGGATCCCGAGCACCGGGCCGTCCTTGGCGGCAACGACCTTGACCATGCCCCCCAGGCCGTGGATCAGCCCCTTGGCGGTGGCGTTGAACGGGAACTTGTTGACGACCACCTCGTGGCCCTGGTCCTTGGCCTGGGCCTCGGTCAGGCCGACCGACGCCACCTCGGGGGTGGAGAAGGTGACCCGCGGGATGCCCGCGTAGTCGATCGGCGGCGAGGGCTGGCCGGCGACCGTCTCGGCGATCAGGAAGCCCTCGGCGAAGGAGGCGTGGGCCAGGGCCAGCGACGGCGGCGGCAGCAGGTCGCCGACCGCGTACACGCCCTCGACGTCGGTCTCAAGGGTGTCCCAGCTCTTGGGGACGACGAAGCCGCGGTCCAGCTTGACCCCGATGTCCTCGTAGCCGAGGTCGTCCGAGACCGGGCCGCGGCCGGTGGCCACCAGCAGCAGCTCGGCCGACACCTCCGAGGTCTTGCCCTTGGCGTCGGTCACCGTCGCCGTGACCTGCTCGTCGGTGACCTTGGTGTCCTCCAGCCTGGTCTCGACCATCGAGGTGATGCCGCGCTTCTTGAACGCCCGGGCCAGCTCACGCTGGCTGTCGGCGTCCTCCAGCGGGACCAGGCCGGGTAGGACCTCGACGATGGTCACCTCGGCCCCCATGGACCGCCAGAACGACGCGAACTCGACCCCGACCGCGCCGGCACCGAGCACGATCACCGACTTGGGCAGGTGGTCGAGCTTCAGGGCGTGGTCGGAGTTGATGACCCGCTCGCCGTCGATCTCCAGGCCCGGGATCGACCTCGGCTGGGACCCGGTGGCCAGCACCAGGGCCCGGGACGCGGTCAGCTCCCCGGTCCCCTCGACCTGGACGGTCCGCGGGCCGGTGACCCGGCCCCGGCCGCGGACGATGGCGATGCCGTCCTTCTTCAGGTGACCCTCGAGGCCCTTGACGTTCTTGGTGACGATGTCCTCGCGGTTGGCCACTGTGGCCGAGTAGTCGATCGACTCGACCGTGGCCTTGATGCCCCAGCGCTCCGACGCCTCGTGGATACCGTCCATCACCTCGGCCGCGTGGAGCAGCGCCTTGGTCGGGATGCAGCCCCGGTTGAGGCAGGTGCCGCCGCAGCGGTCCTCCTTCTCGACCACGGCGACCTTGAGGCCGAGGCCGGCCGCGCGGAGCGCGGCCGAGTACCCACCGGTCCCGCTCCCCAGGACGACGAGGTCGTAGGAGTTCTCCGCCATGGCCGTCGGCTCCTTCTCGATCAGGTATCCCGTGCCGAGTCTAGCGAGCGTCGAAGCCCCGCGCCCTGGAGTAGGCTCTAGAGAAGTTCGCGCCAAGGAGGACTGCGTCGTGAAGGTCTCGGAGGTCATGACCAAGGAGGTCGTCACCGTCGGCCCGCACTACAACGTGGCCGACGTGGCCAGCCTCATGGACGCCAAGGGCATTGGCTCGGTGATCGTCCTCGAGGAGGAGCGGGTGCTGGGCATCCTGACCGAGCGCGACATCCTCAAGGTCATCGGGGCCGGCGAGGAGCCCAAGAACGTCGCCGCCCACGAGGCCCTCATCGGCGACCTGTACACCATCTCGCCCGACGCCTCGGTCGAGGACGCGGCCAATCAGATGACCCAGGCCAGGATCCGCCACCTGCCGGTGATCTCCAACGACCAGATCGTCGGGATCGTCTCCATCCGCGACGTCGTCCGCTGGAGTGTCCGTGAGATGGCCCAGGCGACCGAGCTGCCCCACATGGATGTCTCCCGCCAGGTCCTGTCAATCGTCCACCCGGTCGACTCCGCCGCCGGCAACCCCAGTTGAGCTTCCTCGACAACCTCCGCATCCGCCGCACCCGTGGCCGGCGGGTCGCCTCCATGGACCGGGAGGCGACCTCGGAGGATCTCGACGCCCTGCGCGAGTTCGCCCGCACCCGGGTCGGGGTCGAGTTCTTCGTCGAGCCCGAGACCATGGTCACCGACACCACCGCGGTCGCGGTGGCCGCCGACGGCGAGTGGACCCGCCGCCGGGTCGGCTCCCCCCAGGTGATCCGCCAGGTGGCCAAGCAGCTGCAGCTGCCCGTCTACGACGTCCAGATCGTCGGCTACCCGGAGCGGATGCGGGCCTACAACGCCCGGCTCAAGGCCAGCCACTCCGAGCGGATCCTTGGCGACGAGGCACCGCCGCCGGTCCGGACCTCCCGGCCCCCGGGCCGCACCCCCCGCCCACCTCGGGAGAGCCAGCCGTGACCGACGGACTTCGCCGCTCGCCGCTCGACGCCGTCCACCGGCGCCTCGGTGCCAAGATGGGCGCCTTCGCCGGCTGGGACATGCCGATCGAGTACAAGGGCACCCTGTCCGAGCACAAGGCGGTGCGCGAGTCGGTCGGGGTGTTCGATCTCTCCCACCTGGGCAAGGTCGAGGTCCGGGGCGAGGGCGCCCACGACGCCCTCCAGCACGCCCTCTCCAACGACCTGGACCGCCTGACCGAGCCGGGCGCGGCCCAGTACACCCTGTGCCTCACCGACGAGGGCACCATCGTCGACGACCTGATCGTCTACCGCGAGGCCGACGGCTACCTGCTGGTCCCCAACGCCGCCAACTGGCCCAAGGTGGCCGACGCCGTCCGCGAGTCCGACCCGGGCCGCACCGAGGTCACGCCCCGGCCCGACATCGCCGTGCTCGCCGTCCAGGGCCCCCGCGCCCCCGAGCTGGTCGGGGGCCTGTTCCCGGAGGCGGCCGACCTGCCCTACATGCACCTGGCCGCCACCACCTACGGGGGCGCCCCGGCGCGGGTGTGCCGCACCGGCTACACCGGCGAGCGCGGGTTCGAGCTGCTGGTTCCCGGCGAGGTCGCCCCTGCCCTGTGGGAGGAGCTGTTCGAGCGGGGCGCGACCTTCGAGGCCGCCCCGGTCGGGCTGGGCGGGCGCGACACCCTGCGGCTGGAGATGGGCTACGCCCTGCACGGCAACGACATCTCCACCGACACCGACCCGTTCGAGGCCCGCCTTGGCTGGGCCGTGGCCATGGACAAGGGCGACTTCCGGGGCCGCGAGGCCCTGGCCGCCCGCAAGGAGGCCGGGCCCAAGCGGCAGCTGGTCGGGCTCCTCTCCGCCGACCGGCTGATCCCGCGCCACGGCATGCCCGTGCTCGACGGCGACCGCCCGGTGGGCGAGGTCACCAGCGGCACCTTCTCGCCGACCCTGCGCCAGGGCATCGCCCTGGCCTACGTTCTCCCCGACGTCGCCGCCAAGGGCACCGACCTCCAGGTCGACGTCCGCGGCAAGCGCGGCCAGGTCACGGTCACCCGCCCGCCGTTCGTCCAGGCCTCGCCCAAGTAGGCGTGGCGACCGAGGTGGCCGAGGAGCTGGTGGTGCTCCTGGACGACCAGCGGCGGCCGGCCGGGACCATGCCCAAGCGCCGGGTCCACGGACCCAACACCCCGCTGCACCTGGCGTTCTCGGTCTACCTGTTCGACTCGGGGGGCAGCTTCCTGGCCACCCGGCGGGCGTTGGGCAAGCGGACCTGGCCCGGGGTGTGGACCAACTCCTGCTGCGGCCACCCAGCCCCGGGCGAGGACCCGGCCGAGGCCGCCCGCCGCCGCCTCGGCCAGGAGCTCGGCCTGGCCCCGGCCCGCCTGGAGCTGGTCCTGCCATCGTTCGCCTACCGGGCCGTGGCCGGCGACGGGATGGTCGAGAACGAGGTCTGCCCGGTCTTCGTCGCCCACCTCGACGGCGACCCCGAGCCGGCCCCCACCCCCGACCCCGAGGAGGTGGCCGAGTGGCGCTGGGTCCCCTGGGCGTCGTTCCGCACCCTGGCCGCCGCCGCCCCCTGGGCCCTCAGCCCGTGGGCGGTCGAGCAGGTCGGCCAGCTGCCCGTCTGATCCGCCTGGCTCTCGCCGCGACCCGGCCCTACGGCACCTCGGTGGTGGAGTCGGGGTCCAGGTCGTAGGTCTTGATGGCCTCGGCGACCTTCTCGCGGTCGAGGTCGCCGGTCAGGGCGAGCTCCTGGAGGACGGCCACGGCGATGTTCTCGGCGTCGATCTTGAAGTGGCGGCGCAGGGCCGGGCGGGTGTCGGAGCGGCCGAACCCGTCGGTGCCGAGGACCGTGTAGGGGCGCGGCACCCAGCGGGAGATCTGGTCGGGGACCAGCTTCATCCAGTCGCTGACGGCCACGATCGGCCCCTCGACCTCCTCGAAGGTCCGGGTCACCAACGGCTTGCGTGGCTCCTCGGTCGGGTGCAGGCGGTTCCACTCCTCGCAGTCCAGGGCGTCCTGGCGCAGCCGCTGCCAGCCGGGGGCGCTCCAGACGTCGGCGGCGACGTCGAAGTCCTCGGCCAGCAGCCGGGCCGCCCCAAGGGCCAGCGGCATGGCGCTGCCTGAAGCCACGATCTGGGCCCGCAGGGCGTGGTCGCCCTCGGCGGCCTGGTAGCGGTAGAGGCCCTGGAGGACCTGCTGCTCGTCCAGCCCCTCGGGCATGGGCGGCTGCACGGACGGCTCGTTGTACACCGTCAGGTAGTAGAAGAGGTCCTCGGCCTCGGGGCCGTACATGCGCCGCAGCGCGTCCTCGACGATCACCGGGATCTCGAAGGCGAAGCTGGGGTCGTAGGCCACACAGGCCGGGTTGGTCGTGGCCACCAGGGCGGAGTGGCCGTCCTGGTGCTGGAGGCCCTCGCCGTTCAGGGTGGTCCGACCGGCCGTGGCCCCGATCAGGAACCCGCGGCAGCGCTGGTCGGCGGCGCTCCACATGGAGTCGCCGGTCCGCTGGAACCCGAACATCGAGTAGAAGATGTAGAGCGGGATCATCGGCTCGCCGAAGGTGGCGTGGCTGGACCCGGCGGCCGAGAACGACCCCATGGCCCCGGCCTCGGTGATGCCCTCGTGCAGGATCTGGCCCTTGCGGTCCTCCTTGTAGGACAGGACCAGCTCGCGGTCGACCGCGTCGTACTGCATCCCCTTGGCCGAGTAGATCTTGAGGTTGGGGAAGAACGCGTCCATGCCGAAGGTCCGGGCCTCGTCGGGGATGATGGGCACGATCCGCTGGCCCACGTCCTTGTTGCGGAGCAGGTCCCGGATGAGGCGGACCAGGGCCATGGTGGTGGCGACCTCCTGCTTGCCCGAGCCCTTCTTGAGCTGGGCGTACAGCTCCTTGGCGGGGAGGTCGAGCGGGCCCGAGCGGTCGACCCGGGCCGGGACCGGGCCGCCCAGGTCGCGGCGCCGCTCCAGCAGGTACTTGTGCAGGTCGGAGTCGTCGGGGGGCCGGTAGTAGGGCGGGTAGCCCTTCTCCAGGGCCTCGTCGGGCACGTCGATGCCGAGGCGGTCCCTGAAGGTGTTGAGGGTGCCGCGGACGAACTTCTTCATCTGGTGGGTGGCGTTGCGGGACTCGAACTCGCGGCCCAGCCCCCGGCCCTTGATGGTCTGGGCCAGGATCACCGTCGGCTGGCCCTGGTGGTCGAGGGCGGCCCGGTAGGCGGC
>JASLIH010000430.1 GCA_030152105.1 Actinomycetes bacterium | reverse complement strand
CGGCACCCTACGGCCCGAGGTATACGAGCGCAGCGGCGCCGGTTAGGGTTGGCGGAATCCCGCTCCGACGAAGGAGGGACGGTGGACGTCGTCACCGCGCTCGACCGGCTGCCCAAGGTGGAGCTGCACTGCCATGTCGAGGGGACGATGCGGCCGGACACGGTCGTGGAGCTCGCCGGCAAGAACGGGATCGAGCTGCCAACCTCGGACCCGACCGAGCTGTACCGGTACTCGAACCTGGACACCTTCCTGGAGATCTTCTGGCTGGTCCAGTCCACCCTCGGCAGTCGTGAGGACTGGGCCCGGCTGGCGTACGAGAGCATCGTCGACGGGGCGGCCCACGGTCTGGTCTACCGGGAGACGTTCTTCACGCCGGCGCGGCACCTGGACGCCGGGCAGGACCTGGCCGACATCGTGGCCGGGCTGGCCGAGGGGCTGGCCGCGGCCGAGCGCGAGACCGGGGCCAGGGCGATGCTGATCGCCGACATCGACCGGGCCTACGGGGCGGCGGCCGGGCTGGCCATGGTCAAGCGGCTGATCGAGCTGCGCGAGGACGGCAGCCCCGGGACCGAGCGGGTGCTCGGGGTCGGACTGGACTCGACCGAGCTCGGGGTCGACCCGACCGACTTCGCCGAGGCGTTCGAGCTGGCTGGCAAGGTCGGGTTGCGGCGGACCTCGCACCAGGGGGAGGAGACGCCGCCGAGCCACATCTGGGCCGGGCTGGACGTGCTCGGGTCCGAGCGGATCGACCACGGGCTGTCCAGCCTCCAGGACCCGGAGCTGACCCGGCGGCTGGCGGGGGAGCGGATCCCGCTGACTGTCTGCCCCAATTCGAACGTCGTGATCGCCAACGCCGTGCCGCGGCTGGAGCTGCATCCCTACCCGCGGATGCGGCAGGCGGGCCTGCTGGCCACCCTCAACACCGACGACCCGGCCCTCACCGACCTGGACCTCGGCCGCGAGTACCAGTCGTGCATGGAGGCGTTCGACTACGAGTGGGGGGACATGGTCACGATCGCCCTGGACGGGGTCGAGGCCGCCTGGCTCGACGAGAGCGACAAGCGCGACCTGCGGGCGAGGGTCGAGCGCGAGGCGGCCCTGCTCGCCTCCGAGCTCGACCCGCCGCGGTGACGATGTTTCACGTGGAACGCCCGAGGGCCTAGACCCCGAGCAGCCGCTCCACCGGGTCGATGGCGAAGTAGATCAGGAACAGGAACGCGATGACCCAGAGCAGCACACCTGGCTCACGCCAGCGGCCCAGGAACACCTTGATCGCCACGTAGGCGAGGAACCCGGCTCCGATGCCGTTGGTGATCGAGAACGTGAACGGCATCAGGACGATGGTCAGGAAGGCCGGTATGGCGATCGCCGGGTCGCCCCAGTCGATGTCGGCGACCTGGCGCATCAGCAGGAACCCGACCACGACCAGGGCCGGGGCGGCCGCCTCCTGGGGGACGACCTCGACCAACGGCGTGAGGAACACCGCGACCAGGAACAGCAGCGCGGTGACCACGCTGGCCAGGCCGGTGCGGGCGCCATCGCCGACCCCGGCGGCCGACTCGACGTAGGTGGTGTTGGACGAGACGGAGGCGGCCCCACCGGCGGCCGCGGCGATGCTGTCCACGAACAGCACCCTGCTGACCCCGGGCAGCCGGCCGTCGCGGTCGAGCAGGCCGCCCTCGTTGGCGACGCCGATGACCGTGCCCATGGTGTCGAAGAAGTCGGAGAGCATCAGCGTGAAGATGAACAGCACGGCCACGATGATCCCGACCTGGGCGAAGCCGCCGGTGAGGCTGAAGGCGCCCAGCAGGCCGAAGTCGGGGGACCCGACGACGCCGTCTGGAACCGACGGGACGGTCAGGGCCCAGCCGGAAGGGTTGACGTTGCCGGCGGCGTCGACCCGGGGGCCGACGTCCACGATCAGGTTGAGGATGATCGCGAAGACGGCCGTGGCCACGATGCCGAGCAGGATGGCGCCCCGCACCTTGCGGACGACCAGGGCGATGGTCAGCAGCAGGCCGAAGGAGAACACCACCGTCGGCCAGCCGATCAGGCGGTTGCCCACGCCCAACTGCACGGGGACGGTGGTGTTGGCCACGTCGGGGATGCGGCGCACGAACCCGGCGTCGACGAAGCCGATGAAGGCGATGAACAGGCCGATGCCAACGCTGATGGACTGCTTGAGGGCCAGCGGGATGATGTTCATCACCGACTCTCGCAGGCCGGTCACGACCAGCAGGGTGATGACCAGGCCTTCGAGCACGACGATGCCCATGGCCGACGGCCACGACATCACCGCGGCCAGCTGGAAGGCGACCACGGCGTTGAGCCCGAGCCCGGCTGCGATCGCGAACGGGTAGCGCCCGTAGATGCCCATGAACAACGTCATGACCGCGGCCACGAGCGCGGTCCCGGTGGCCAGCTGGGCCAGGTCGAGGCGATTGCCGTTGACGTCCTGGGCGCCGCCGAGGATCAGCGGGTTGAGGACGATGATGTAGGCCATGGTGAAGAAGGTGGCGAACCCGCCGCGGATCTCCCGCTCGATGCTGGAGCCGCGCTCGGAGATGTGGAAGTAGGCGTCCAGCCCGGAGCGGGGCGGGGTGCCTCGAGGGTCGGACCGAACGTTCGACTCGGTGGTCATCGCTGATCCTTTGCCCGGAGGGATGCAGGCGGGGAAAGTTGAGCGCAGCGCCTCCCCGAGTGTCAACGCGCCCGACTCTGGCATTTGCCCCGGTGATCCCCCAGGATTGGGACGAGGGTTCCTGTTCCGGTCAGGTGGTGAGAAGTTGGACGCGAGGACGGCCGCCTTGCTGCTGGGCAGGGTCGAGCCCTTCCAGGGGCTCGACGAGGGGGCGCGCCTCACGGTGGTCGAGCACGGCAGCCGCCGGACGGTCGACAGGGGCCAGATGGTGTTCTGGCAGGACGACCCCGGCGAGGCGATGTTCGTCCTCCTCGAGGGCTCGGTGAAGCTGATCGTCTGCTCCAGGGACGGCGAGCTGATCGAGCTCCACCGCCACGTCGCCCCGGCCATCTTCGGCGAGCTGGCCCTGCTGGACGGCGGGCCCCGGTCGGCCTCGGCCGAGGCCGTGGAGCGCTCGACCCTGCTGGTCGTGACCCGTCCGGAGCTGCTCCGGCTGCTGCGCAGTGACGAGCAGGTGGCCGAGGCCCTACTGAGCACCCTGGGGGCGATGGTCCGGCGGACCACCCGCCAGATCAGCGACCTGGCGTTCCTGAGCCTCCAGGGCCGGGTGGCGGCCAAGCTGCTCGACCTGACCGAGCCGGACGGGGCCAGGACCCGGCGGGTCACCCAGGTCGAGCTGGCCACCATGGTCGGCGGCGCCAGGCAGACGGTGAACCAGGCGCTGCGGTCGCTGGAGTCCCGAGGCTACATCCGCTCGGCCGGCCGGGTGTTCGAGATCCTGGACCGCGAGCAGCTGCGCCGGCTGGCCGGCGGGTAGGGGAGCGCGCCAACAGCGCCACGACAAACGTCCGCCGGGGGCGGGATGTTACCCCCGGCGGACGTCTCCCCCCGTGTCCTAGAGCCAGTCGGACCGGTGGTAGGAAGACCGGTGGTAGACGTGGACTCGGTGGATCGGCGGAAGGGCTGCCATCAGCACGATCCCGGCGAAGACCAGCACGATGGCCGGGGTCGGGGTGGCGTCGGAGGTCTCCTCGGTGGCCGGGGCCTCGATGGTCCGCTGCACGGCGGCGACCTGGTCGCGGTCGAGGAGCGTCGCCGCGTCGGCCGGAGCGGTCGAGGCCAGCAGGGACAGCGCGCCGATCATCAGGGCGGTGGCCGCGGCCAGGGCGACCAGCAGCAGGGTGACTTTGGAGACGATGCGGATGGTCATGTCGCTCACTCCCTCCCGGTGGCGGCCTCTTGGCGTGCTAGCAGTCTCGGTCGTCGCCGCAGGACCGGCAGTCCACGCGCCGACACCTGGACTGTCGTCTTGCTGACGTTCCGCTGGCCCGGGGAGCGCCCGGCCTCGCCCGGCACGGCGTAAGCTCCGGCCGACGTGAACCTCCAGCACAGGGCCGGCGTCCTGGCTCGGACCGAGCTGTTCGGTGGGATCGACGAGGCGACGCAGCGGCGGATCGCCGAGCACGTGGCCGAGCGGGTCGTCGAGCGAGGCCAGTGCGTGTTCGTGCAGGACGAGCCGGGCGACCGCATGTACGTCCTCGCCGAGGGCGTGGTGAAGCTGTTCGTCGCCTCCCGCAACGGCGGCATCGTCGAGCTGGTCCGGCACCGGCCGCCGGCCGCCTTCGGCGAGGTCGCCCTGCTGGACGGCGGGCCCCGGTCGGCCTCGGGCGAGGCCGTGGAGCGCTCGACCCTGCTGGTGGTCACCCGGGCCGAGCTGCTGCGCCTGCTCCGCGCCGAGGACCAGGTGGCCGAGGCGCTGCTGCGCACCCTGGGCACAATCGTCCGCCGCACCACCCGCCAGGTCAGCGACCTGGCCTTCCTCGACCTCCAGGGCCGGGTGGCGCGGCAGCTGCTGGTGCTGGCGGGCGACGGCCGGTCCGCCGCAGGCACGCGTCCGGTGACCCAGGCGGAGCTGGCCAGCATGGTCAGCGGGGCCAGGCAGACGGTGAACCAGGCGCTGCGGTCGCTCGAGTCCCGCGGCTACATCCGGGCCGGCGGCCGCGGCTTCGAGATCCTGGACCGGGAGCGGTTGGAGCACCTGGCCGAGCGGTAGAAGTTTCCCT
>JASLIH010000172.1 GCA_030152105.1 Actinomycetes bacterium | reverse complement strand
CGCTGGCCGGCCATGTAGAAGTCGACGGCCCCGAACAGCTGGCCGTGGTCGGTCATGGCCAGGGCGGGCATCCCCATCCGGGCGGCCTCGGCGAACAGGTCGTCGACCCGGGCGGCGCCGTCGAGCATCGAGTACTCGGTGTGCACGTGGAGGTGCGCGAAGCTGCCCGGCATGACTGCTGCTGCTCTCCCCTACCGCTGGTGCGATTGCCGCTGGACCGGAGTTTCCACAGCTTCCCACAGCCTGTGGACAAATGACACGGCTGTAATTCCGGGTCGGAGCCTACACCCGGCCGCGCAGCTGGGCAATCACCTCCGGGTGTCCGAAATCGTTGCGGCACAACGGATTCGGAGAGAACCGCCAGGTTATGGACTTGTGGCCGGAGGGTCCTCGGCGGGGCTAGCCGCGGAGGCGGTCGAGGACCGACTGGAGCTCGGGCGGGAGGGGCTCGGTGAGCTCGACCCGGGTGCCGTCGCCGGGGTGGTCGAAGGCCAGGCGCCAGGCGTGGAGGAAGGGGCGGTCCAGGCCGAGCCTGGCCGCCAGGGTGGGGTCGGCGCCGTAGGTGCGGTCGCCGGCCAGGGGGTGGCGCAGCGAGGCCAGGTGGACCCGGACCTGGTGGGTGCGGCCGGTCTCAAGGGTGGCCTCGGCCAGCTGGACGGCCGGGAAGGTCTCCAGCACCCGCCAGTGGGTGACGGCGTGGCGGCCGGTGGGGACGACGGCCATGCGCTTGCGGTCCCGGGGGTGGCGGCCGACGGGGGCGTCGACCGTGCCCGAGGAGGCCGGGAGGCGGCCCTGGACCAGGGCCAGGTACTGGCGCTCGACCCGGTGGTCGGCCAGGTCGCGGGCCAGGGCCAGGTGGGTGGCGTCGTCCTTGGCCACCAGCAGCAGCCCCGAGGTGTCCTTGTCGAGCCGGTGGACGATCCCAGGGCGGTCGGCCGCGCCCCCGCCGGCCGACAGGCTGGTCCCCGGCCGTCCCAGGAGGGCGTTGACCAGGGTGCCGGTGGGGTGGCCGGGTCCCGGGTGCACGACCAGGCCGGCCGGCTTGGCCACCACCAGCAGCCGGTCGTCCTCGTAGCGGACGGTCAGCGGCCGGTCCTCGGCCACCGGCCCGCCCGAGGGCGGGGCCGGGGGCGGCGTCCAGGCGAGCCCCTCGCCCCCCCGGAGCCGGTACGACTTGGGACGGGGCCGGCCGTCGACGGTGACCAGGCCGTCGCTGGCCCAGCGGGCCGCCTGGGCCCGTGAGGTCCCGGCCAGCTCCGCGACCACCTCGTCGAGGCGCCGCCCGGCGACCTGGTCCGGGTCGGGCGGCCGGGTCAAGCCCGGTCGGTGTCGGCCGGGGCCTGCTCGCTCTCCCGCTCGGCCTTGCCGAGGAAGAGCGCCAGGAGGATCCCGCCGACGACCACGCAGGAGTCGGCCAGGTTGAACACCGGCCAGATGCCGACCTTGATGAAGTCGACCACCTCGCCCCGGAGCAGCGCGTCGCCCCGCAGCAGGCGGTCGGTCAGGTTCCCGAGGGCCCCGCCGAGGATCAGGCCGAGGATCACCAGCATGGACAGGGGCTGGGCCCGGCGGGAGGCGTAGACGATCCCGCCGATGATCACCAGGGCCATGATCCCGAAGAACAGCGGCGCCCCGGTCAGCAGCGAGAACGCCCCGCCGGAGTTGGTGGTGTAGCGGAGCTGGACGACGTCGTCGACCAGGTCGACCGGGGGGCGCCCGGCCAGGTTGCTGACCACCAGGTGCTTGGTGAGCTGGTCGAGGGCGAGCACGACGGCGGCGGTCCCGTACAGGGCCAGGGCCCGCCTGGACCGCCCCGTCGCGCCCGGCTCGGCCATGGTCACCGCAGCCGGACGCGCTGTCGGGCGTCGGCCAGGCACAGGGTCGCATACGGCAGGGCGTCCAGCCGCTCGGCCTCGACGGCCCCGCCGCAGGCCTCGCAGCGCCCGAAGCTGCCGCTGTCGATCCGGGCCAGGGCGTGCTCGACCTTGTCGATCAGGTCCTTGGCGTTGTCGACCAGCGACAGGTCGCGCTCGCGCTCGAAGGTGAAGCTGCCGGCGTCGGCGAACTCCTCGTCGAAGCCGACCTCGCCGGTGGCGTCGGCCAGGCTGGCCTCGGTCGACTCCTCCAGGTCGGCCCGCTGGGCCCGCAGCTCGGCCAGCTCGGCCTCGAGCCGGCGCCGGTAGGCCTGGAGGTCCCGCTTGGTGACGAGCGACCGGTGGCCCCGCGGTCGCGGCGCCAGGTCCCCGGTCGGGTCCGCAGCGGTCTTCTTGCGTGCCATGGCGTCCTCCGACGACGGCCTCAATGTGATTGCCTGCCCGGGGTAGACTTCACAATACAGGCGACGACGGGAACGAGTAGGGGGCGGCACGGCCGCCAGCGAGCCGGGGATGGTGGAAGCCCGGCGGCACGGCGCCTCCCGAACATCCTCCCCGAGCCGCTGCCCGAACGGCGCTCCAGCGCCCAGTAGGCGTAGCCGGGCCAGCCCGTGACAGCTGGAGGCCATCCGGGGGTGCCCGGGAGGCCGGTGAGTGGCCGGTGGCCGTGAGGCGGCCGGCACGAGGGGTGGTACCGCGGGGCCCCGGCCTCGTCCCTTCGCTGGGATAGCCCGACGACGCGAAGGAGACGATCACCGGATGGGCCAGTTCCCCGAGGTCGACCCCGATCTCGACCTCCCCGCGCTGGACGCCCGGACCCTGGAGCTGTGGCGCGACCGCAAGGTGTTCCAGCGCTCGCTCGACCAGCGGGCCGGGGCCGAGCCGTTCGTCTTCTACGAGGGGCCGCCGACGGCCAACGGCCGGCCGGGCGTGCACCACGTGGAGGCCCGGGTCTTCAAGGACCTGTTTCCCCGCTTCAAGACCATGCGCGGCTACCGGGTCGACCGCAAGGGCGGCTGGGACTGCCACGGCCTGCCGGTCGAGCTGGAGGTCGAGAAGGAGCTGGGGCTCAAGGACAAGCAGGCGATCGAGACCTACGGGGTGGAGGCGTTCAACGCCCGCTGCCGCGAGTCGGTCGAGCGCTACGTCGACGCCTTCGAGCAGCTGACCGAGCGGATCGGCTTCTGGATCGACACCAGCCAGGCCTACCGGACGATGGACACCTCCTACATCGAGAGCGTCTGGTGGGCCCTGGCCGAGCTGCACCGCCGCGGCCTGCTGGTCGAGGACTACAAGGTCAGCCCGTACTGCCCCCGCTGCCAGACGACCCTGTCGGACGCCGAGGTGGCCATGGGCTACCAGGAGGTCGAGGACCTCACCGCCTATGTGGCCCTGCCCGCGACCAGCGGGAGCCTGGCCGACGAGGGTGCGGCCCTGCTGGTCTGGACGACCCAGCCGTGGACGCTGGTCCCCAACGTCTCGGTGGTGGTCGGGCCCGGGATCGACTACGTCCTGGTCGAGGCGACCGGCGACGACGGGGTGGCCCGCAAGCTGGTGGTGGCCCGGGAG
>JASLIH010000381.1 GCA_030152105.1 Actinomycetes bacterium | reverse complement strand
GGGCGACACGTTGTGGGACATCGCCGCCGCCAACCTGGTGCCGGCGGAGCGGTCGGCGGCGACCATCCACCGATACTGGCAACAGGTCTATCGAGCGAACCGCCAGGTCGTCGGCGCCGACCCCGACCTGATCCATCCCGGAACGCGCCTGGACGTGGTCCCGTTCCGCCGGGACCGCCGATGAGTGCGCCCTCCGGCGCTCCGGCTCCCGCGGGTGTGCTGTTCCCGGAGCTGCTCGCGTCCTCGGAGCCCGCCCCACCGGCTCGGCCGTGGGGGGCGAGACTCCTCAAGGGGCTGGCACGCGTCCTGCTCTGGTCGCTCATCACGGTCGGAGCCCTCCGAGGGCTGATGCCGGACGGGGCGGGTCCGACGCAAACGGGACCTGCGACAACGGGTTCAGCGTCCGCGTTGCCGGCCGAAGCTCCGGAGCAGCACCTGGCGGAGGCGATGGCCGCGGCCTTCCTGCGGGAGTACCTGACGGTCGGCGAGGATCGTGCGGCGCGGGCCCAGCGGCTCGGCCAGTTCGCAGCGCGTGGGGTCGACCTGCGCCGCTCGGTCGCTGTCCCCGCCGCCGTCGCCCAGTACACCGACCTTGTCGTGCCGGCCGGCAACAGGTCGGTCGCCGGCGGAGTCGAGGTCACGGTCATCGCCCATGTCCTGCAGGTCCGCTCGGACGGCTACCGTGACGGCGGGATGCTGGCGTTCATCGTGCCCCTGGCAGTCCGGCGGGAAGGGATCGGGGTCGCTGGCCGTCCACGTCCCACGACTGTGCCCTTCGGGTCACGGTTGTCACTCCCCCGCCCGCGGGCGTTGCCGCCATCCATGTCGCAGTTGGCTCGACGGATGGCCCACGAAGCGGTGGTCGCCTTCGTCACCGGCGACAAGGCCGGCCTCGCCCGCCTCGGAGGCGGCCGGCCGCCATCGACCCGTCCGCTTCCCTCCGGCTGGCACGCGATGAGCATTGGCCCCGCCGAGGTGACCGGCCCGGCTGGCGCGCTTGCTGCGCAGGTGCCGGTTCGCGCCCGGCCTCCGACCGGACCTGCGAGCTACTCCCTGCCCGTCCGCGTCCAGCTGGAGACCGGTCCCCAAGGGGTCACGGTTCAGCGGATCGACGGCGGCGGGTCGCCTTGACCCCGAACACCCCGGATCCGAACCAGTGCCCTTCGGACCCGCGCCAGGCTCCCTCCAAGCTCACGGGCCGTGGATGCGATGACCTCCACCCGTCCGCCGGGTCGCACGGCTCGACCGTTCCTGACGAGCACGGATGCTGAACCTTCTCCCGCGCGAGGATGCGCTGAGGCCACGGCGTGGCTGGTACGCCTACCGGGTTACAAGTGCAGCGTCGCTGCCGCCGTGGGCGGTCGAGATCGCGCTCGCGGTCGAGCGACCGGTGGACCTTCACCCTGAGGGGCCCCCTTCTCCCAACGACGGGGTGCCGGGCGACCCGCCCAGTTCCCGAGGATTCGGCGCTCAGCACGACGAGGTGCTGGGAGACCTACCGCGTTCTCGAGGACCGGGAGCACAGGCGCAGGCGATCGTGCTGCTCAAAGCACCTGGCAGGCCGAACTGGCTGGCGGGGATCGTCGAGGCGGCCGCGGAGGTCGAGGCGGTCGCAGGTGTCCGACCCGTCACCGATGCGGACCGGTCGTCGGAGAGCCCGTTGGGGGCGCGGTCACACCTGCTCACAGGTCCGTCGCTACCTGGACTGGTCCCGGTTGCTCCTGCCGTCGTGCAGGCACATCTCGGAGCGGCCGGGTCGCGGGGTCTCGCCGCTCCCCTGCGGCGCCGGCGACCGGCGGCGGGAGGGGTGCAGGCGTCGTGGGAGGCGGGCCCGGGCGCTGTCCTGACCTGTGACGGTCCAAGCGGCGTCTCGGCCCAGGCGGTGGTGGCGCTCCGGGGTACCGGGAGGATCGGCGCGATCGCCGTACCGCCGGGCGGTGCCCTGGTGCTCCGCGCCTGGCGAGCAGGAACCACCTGGGGCGCGGCTTGTGGGCTGGTCCTTGGCGCCGCTGCGGCGTTTGGGCTGGGGCGCGAGGCGCAACGCGTCGCCGCCGGCGCTCGCGCTGCGGGATGGGACGCGGTCGTCCTCCACGGCCTGGCCGCCCTGCACCTGGCCCGAGCCGGCGACCACCGGCAGATGGCGCCTGCGGCAGAGGCCCGGGCGGCTTCGTCCTCACAGGTGGCGGCGCTGTTCGAAGCCTGCCTCACCGCGGGAGGTCTGGGCCGCCCGGTTCCAGCCGCCGGGCACTCGTGGGCGCTGGCAGTGACTCCCTGACTGCTCCGCAGCCCTACGGCACGACCTACGGCTGGGCTGTGGATGCGCTGCTGCACTCTCCTTTCAAAGGATAGTAGAGTCAAACGAAGGCAAATGGAATCAAACATAGGAGAGTGCCTCCATGACGACATCGGCACCGCAGTGGCCAGGTCAGGAAGGCATGCACGAGCGGCGCGAGGACGGACAACCGGCGCCCAACGGGGCCACAGGCCCGGTGCGGGTGGTGAACCCCTCCCGGGTGGCCGACCTCCCCCGGGTGGCCGACCCCTCCCGGGTGGCCGTGCCGGCTGGGGTGGTCGACCTGTCGGAGCGGCGGAGACGGCAGCAGAGGCTGCGGAGGGCGGCGGCTCGTCGCAACCGGTTCGTGGTGGTGCGGGATGCGGCGGAGCGGGATCTGTGGGCGGCGCGGCGGCGGGCGAGGGTGGACCTGCCGTCGCCGGTGGCGGTCACGAGGGATATCGCCCTGGCGCCGCGCCGCCCACAGATCCCGCACCGCCGCATCCCGCACCACCACAAACCGGTTGCGACGAGCCGCCGCCTTCCGCAGCCTCTGCTGCC
>JASLIH010000379.1 GCA_030152105.1 Actinomycetes bacterium | reverse complement strand
CCTGCATGCATGGGGGCCGCGCTCGCGCCCGGAACGGCAAGGGTGGCGGCGGTTGCGGTCAGCGGGTGAGGGCGAGCTTGGCGGCCAGCCCGACGAACACCGACCCGCTGGCAAGGTCGAGACCGCGCGCCGCGCGGGGCCGGCGTACCAGCACCCGGCGTAGGCGGCCGGCGGCCAGCCCGACCGTGCCGTCCACCATGATCTCGATGGCGACGAAGCAGGCGCCCAGCACCAGGAACTGGGCGGGCACCTGTCCCCGCGACGGGTCCACGAACTGGGGCAGCAGCGCGACCGTGAACAATGCCATCTTCGGGTTCAGCACGTTGGTGACCAGCCCGCGCCAGAACGCCCCCCGGGTGCTCGGCGCCCCGCCCCTGCCGTCCGCCGCCGCGGGGCCGCCACGGCTCCGCAGGCTGCGCACGCCCAGCCACAGCAGGTAGGCCGCGCCGGCGAAGCGCACCAGGTCATAGAGCAGGGGCGCGGCCCGGAACAGCGCGGCCAGGCCAGCGGCGGCAGCGAGCAGGTGGATCGTCTCGCCGACCTCGACGCCGACGGCGGCGACGAACCCCGCCCTTGAGCCGCTGCGGACGCCGCTGGCGAGCACGAACAGCATGTCCGGGCCGGGCGTGAGCATCAGGACCGTGACCAGGGCCAGGTAGGCGACCAGCACCTCGCCGCTGACGACCCCCATGCCGCACCTCCGCGATCCCGCTCGAGCTCCGCTGTCGGGACAGCCTACCCACTCCGACACCATCGAAACAATAATGCTGGTGTTCCAGCGAGCATTGCGGTGCAGGTGGATGATCACCCTCGAACCGAGGGAGGATCTGGATATGGAGCTGGTCGAAGCACGCGCCCTGGTCAAGGACAAGACCGACAGGGACATCACCGTCCGCCACCTGATCTCGGTGGAGGGGGTGATGCGAGCCCTGGCCGGCCACTTCGGCGAGGACGAGGACCGCTGGGCGCTCGCGGGACTCTTCCACGACCTCGACCAGGACCAGACCGGCGAGGACTCCGACCGCCATGCCCATCTGGCGGCGGAGTGGCTGCGCGAGGCCGGGGTGGAGGAGCCGGTGGTGAACGCGGTCCTGGCCCATGCGCATGAGCAGTACCGCACCGACCTGATGTCCAAGGCCGTGGTCCACGCCGACGCGATCGCCGGCCTGCTGGTGGCGGCGGCACTGGTCCGCCCTGAGCGGTCGGCGGGCATGAAGGTGCCCTCGGTCAAGAAGAAGCTGAAGAACAAGGCGTTCGCCCCTGGTGTCAACCGGGACGAGGTCTACGGGGCGGAGGAGTCGCTCAAGCTCCCCCTTGACCAGTTCATCGCTGTCGCGATCACCGGCATCCAGCAGGTCGCGCCGGAGATCGACCTGTAGGCCTCAGCTCGTCGTCATCCGGTGACCGCCTGATCGCCCCAGGCGTTGTCGATCACATAGCACCAGGTGCCGCCGGCCTGGCGCCGTGCCACCTCGGCAGTGGTGGCGCCCAAGGCAACCGGGTTGCCGTCGGGCCCCGTGCCGTTGAGCGACCAGGTGTTGGACAGATAGGCCAGGTCGCCGACGGTAACCACGAGCTTCGTATTCAGCGTGATGCGGCCCTTGAGCGCTAGGAAGCCCTGCAGTGCGGCGCGGACCTCCTCGCTGCCGTGGCTAACGCTCCCCGGCTGAGCGATCAGCGCCGCGTTGGGCTCGTACAGTTCCATGAGGCCGTCGATGTCGCCGGAATTGAACATGTCCTCGAACAACCGGTGGATCTGCTCAGGTGTGGTCGCGGGCATGCCATCTCCTTTTCGTCAGCCACCAGCGCGACTTCAAGCCATCAGCATGCACGGTGGACAGGCGGTACTCCTGGTAGGGAGGCGGCTTCACCGCCCTGCGAGCTTTGCCCGTAGTGTCCATCGCCGGGACCGTCGCTTGTCAACGCTGCATCGCGCTCGTTCAGGGTGGCGGGTCGGTCGTATCCTCAGCCAGACGAACAGCCCGGCGACTGTGTGCAGGGGGATCCGACTTCATGGTCCGATCGATCACCAAGGACACGGTGCTGTGCATGTCGCTGGCGAGCAGGCCCAGCGACATCGGGACGCGGTTCCACAACTTCCTCTACGCCGAGCTGGAGCTGGACTACGTGTACAAGGCGTTCACGACCACCGACCTGGCCGCGGCCATCGCCGGGATCCGGGCGCTCGGCATCCGCGGATGCGGCGTGTCCATGCCCTACAAGGAGGCCTGCATCGAGTTCGTGGACGCCATGGACGCCTCGGCCGAGGCGATCGGGTCGGTGAACACCATCGTGAACACCGAGGGGCAGCTGCGCGCCTACAACACCGACTACCTCGCCATCGCCAAGCTCCTGGCCGACCACCAGGTCCCGGTGGAGCACACCTTCGCCGTGCTCGGCAGCGGGGGCATGGCCAAGGCCGTGGTCGCGGCGCTCCGTGACACCGGCTTCCACGCGGGGACGGTGGTCGCGCGCAACGCCCGGACCGGGGCGGCCCTGGCCGACCGGTACGGCTATGCCTGGCAGGCCGAGGTTGGCTCCAGCCGGCCACAGCTGCTGGTCAACGCGACCCCGGTCGGGATGTCGGGTGGGCCCGCCGCCGACGACCTGCCGGTGGCGCCTGAGGTGGTGGACACCGCCGAGACCGTGTTCGACGTGGTCGCCCTGCCGGCGCTGACCCCGCTGGTGCGCCGGGCACGGGCCCAGGGGAAGCAGGTCATCACCGGTCCCGAGGTCATCGCCTTGCAAGCGCTGGAGCAGTTCGTCCTCTACACCGGCGTCCGCCCCACCTCGGAGTTCTCCCGCGCATAGCCAACCCGGGGAGTACGGTGGAAGCGCGATGTGGCTCCGGCTTGGCCGTGCCCGCCGGCTCGGTGGGTTGGTCGGAGCCTGGCAACCAGGCCAGGGCGGTGAGGCCTCGTGAGGCGCCGGACGACGCGCCGGCCGGGGGAGATCGCCATCGCGCCCGGCTCGGGGATCGACAAGGGCCGCATCTGCACTTGCTGGCCGAAGCCCGACGACGCCCGTCCGTGCACTCCGCAGACCTGCGACTGGCGCTGCCGGGCGTGCCGCATCCACGGCCGGCCGTTCTACAGCCACAGCGACCTGCAGTACCTGGAACACGGCACCGGGCCGCTGGCGGCGGAGCTGGACCGGCTATGGCGGGCCAAGGGGACGATGAAGGGCGGCACCGCCCGAGAAGAGGGCGGCGGCGACGGTGACGGCTGGCGGGAGCTGCCACGGGGCGCGGCTGGGCTGGCGCCAAACCGACGCCGCGCCCGAACGGTCACGGAGCTCTACTATCCAGGCCTGCAGGATCCCCCGCCAGGCCATGACGGCCGCGACGCCGACAGCGGGCGGTAGCTGATCGGGCAGCTGGTCGACCCATGCCGATCGGTGAGGTCGAGATGCCATCCCCCGCCGCCCGCAACGGGCAGCACCGGACTCCTGAAATCGCAGGGTGAACGGGAAATCGATGCAGCGCGGCCTCGGCAGTCCGCGCCTGTCGCACGGGGAGGCTACCTGCCACACTCCTCGGGCAAGGCGGCGAGGTCGCCCTTCACGCTCGCTGCGGAGACCGCATGATGAAAGGAGCGCCAGTGGAAGACATCTCTGAACGCTTTCTGGATGCGATCTCCAGGTTCGAGGAGGTTGCCGACGCCGTGAGCCCCCACGACGCCCACCGCCAGCTCGACGAGACGAGCATGCAGGTCTTCTGGAGGAGGTGGCCGGGCATCAGCTCGTGGGCGGGCTCGCTGTGGCGGCTGCTGAACGAGGAGCTCATGGACCCTGCCAACTCGCCGACCGACCTCGACTCTGATGAGGTTGGCGGCAGCGGTTAGGTTGAGTGCCCGGTACGCGGAGGGGAGGCGAGGGTGATCCAGCTTCAGGACATCATGACCACCGAGGTCCTCACCACCTCGGCCGAGCGTTCGGTCGCGGAGGTCACCAGCATGATGGTGAAGGCCAGGGTGGGCTCGGCCGTCGTCATGGAGGGCGCCTGGCTCGCGGGCATCCTGACCGAGCGGGACGTGCTGCGAGCGGCCGCCTCGGGTTCGGACCTGACCAAGTCGCCTGTTTCGGAGTGGATGACGAGGAACCCAAGAACGGCCACTTCCGATACGACAGTCGGGGAGGCCGCCGACGTGATGCTGACCAACGGGTTCCGCCACCTTCCTGTGGTGGAAGGCCGCCAACTCAAGGGCATGGTGAGCATCCGTGATGTCCTGGCCTCTGGCATTCGCCGTCGCTCGAACCTCCAGTAGGTCCTGGCCAGGGCCTATGGACCGGAAGCGCCTGGCCGGCCGTTCGGCCGCCTCTTGAGGCCTGCCGCCTAGGCTGTTGCGGTCATGTGCTGGAACGATGCGATGACGGCGACCGCTTCGACCTCGATGAGCAGGTCATCGCTAACCAGCCCCCGGACCTCGACGGCGGTGCTGGCCGGTGGCTGCTGGGTGTTCACGTACTGGTCGCGGACCTCGCGGACGACGGGGAGCTGGGTTGCATCGACCAGGTAGTAGGTGAGCTTGACCACCTGCTCGAAGCCCGCCCCAACCGCCTGCAGGGCCGCCCCGAGGTTGTCGAACACCTGCCGCGTCTGGGTACGGATGTCGCCGGGCCCGACCAGGGCCCCCGAGGCGTCGAGGGCGACCTGCCCGGCGATGTAGACCGGCCGGCCCGCCGTCACCTCCACCACGTGGGTGTAGCCGGTCGGGCGATGCATCGTCGGGGGATTGACGAAGTTGGCCGTGACTGGGATCTGTGCCGAGGCATCATCGGTCATGCGACGATTCCTATCTGCTCAAGTCGTCTCCGCCCACAAACCGGCCTTGGGGCCGGGACAACGACCGCATGCCGGTGGAACAGACCGCTGTCTGGGTGCGCCTGACGATCCCATACTATGTGGCCGCTTCGTGGGGG
>JASLIH010000325.1 GCA_030152105.1 Actinomycetes bacterium | reverse complement strand
GAGGAGGAGGTCGGGGGCGTCGTGGGCGGCCCAGTGGCTGCCGCGGTCGAACTGGCTCCAGGAGACGATGTTGGCGTGGTCGCGCTCGGCGAATCTGCGGATGGGTCGGAAGTCGAAGGCGAAGCTGGCCAGCCCCATGGGGATCGTGGTCGGCTCGCTCGGGTGGTGGGCGTGCTGGTTCTCGTAGTAGAAGCGGGCCGCTGATGCGCCGGTGTTGGTCAGCCAGTAGATGGCCACGTTGGTGATGATGTGGTCGTTGCTCACGGCGTCGCCGAACAGCTGGCCGCTCCAGGCGATCTGCCCGGCTGGGGAGTCGGCCAGGGCGTGGGCGATGGTCTGGGGCTGGGCCGCCTGGAGCTTGTCGTGGACCGCTCGCTCCACGAAGCCCTGCAGGAAGCTCAGGTCGCCCAGCTCCTCGGGGGTCAGGCCGTCCAGCTCGGTGGGGTCGCCGGAGGGGAACGAGAAGATCTGGTTGACGTGCACGCCGATGACATGGTCGGGGTCGAGTTGTCCCTGGAGGGGGGCGACGATGGCGCCGGCGTCGTTGCCGTGGGCGCCGTAGCGGTCATAGCCGAGCCGGCCCATGAGCTCGGCCCAGGCTCGGGCGGTGCGCTGGGCGTCCCAGCCCGGCTCGGTGGTGGGTCCGGAGAAGGCGAAGCCGGGCAGGGACGGGACGACCAGGTGGAAGGCGTCGGCCGCCTGGGCGCCGTGCGTCTGGGGGTCGCTGAGCGGCGCGACCAGGTCCAGGTACTCCAGGAAGGTGTTGGGCCAGCCGTGGGTCAAGATCAGCGGCAGGGCGTCCGGCTCGGGGGAGCGGACGTGCAGGAAGTGGATCTGCTGGCCGTCGATGGTGGTGGTGAACTGCGGGTACTGGTTGAGCCGTGCCTCCCAGCCGCGCCAGTCGTACTTGTGCTGCCAGTGGTCGACCAGGTCCTTGACGTAGCCGACCGGGACGCCGTACTCCCAGCCGGGGGGGACCACACCTGTCTGGGGACCGCTGCTGTCGAGGGGGAGCTGGTTGGCCCAGCGGGTCCGGGCCAGCCGCTCGGACAGGTCGTCCAGGTCGGCCTGGGACACATCGATACGGAACGGGCGAATCTCTTGGCTGGCGTCGCTCACGGCGAATCTCCTCGCATCAAATCAAAGACGTGTGCCGGCTCTGCGGTGAAGCCGTCCAGAGCGTTTCAGCGTCGGGGTTGCGGCGGAAGCGGGGATCTCGCCAACCAGCGACGATTTCAGGACAGCCTCAGGACCGCGAGCCAAAGGTGTCGCGGTAGGTGGCCGGAGCGACTCCCACGAGTCGCCGGAAGTGGGGGCGCAGGGCTGCGGCCGAGGAGAATCCGCAGGATCGTGCTACCTCCTCCACAGACAGCCGGGTGGACTCCAGCAGCCGTTGGGCACGAAGCACGCGTTGATGAGTCAGCCAGGTTGCAGGTGCGGTCCCGGTGAGCTCGCGGAAGCGCCGGTCAAAGTTGCGCCTGCTCATTTGGGCCCGACGAGCCATCACATCGATCGGCAGGATCTGGTCGAGCTGCCCGAGCGCCCAGCTCACCGTCTCGCCGACGGGGTCGTCCTGGTTCAGTTCGGGTACTGGCGACTCGATGTACTGCGACTGCCCGCCGGGACGGTGGGGTGCTACCACGATGCTTCGGGCCAGGCGGTTGGCCACAACCGCGCCATGAGATGCCCTGATCAGATGCAGGCCCAAGTCCATCCCGGCGGCACCACCACCGGCGGTGAGGATGTCACCGTCGTCGATGTAGAGGACCGACGCGCGGACGGAGATCTTTGGGTACATCTGGGCGAGCACCCCAGCAAGCGCCCAGTGCGTGGTGGCCGGGCGCTCGTCCAGCAGTCCGGCCGCGGCCAGCACGAACACCCCGGAGCAGAGGCCGGCCACCCGTGTCCCCGCGGCGTGCGCGCCACGCAGCGACTCCAGCAGCGGCTCCGGCGGGTGTTCGGCCGGATCTCGCCAGTAGGGCACGATGACCAGATCGGCCTCGCGGATCGCGGAGAGGTCGTAGGGCACATCGTAGGCCAAGCCGCCGCCGCGCATCGCGGCGTCTGGCTCGCCGGAGACGATGCGCACATCAAGTTCGGGCAGCGCGCCGTAGTACACGGCCGCGTCGAACACGCCGAACGCAAAGGACATGATGCCCAGCGAGGCACCGTCCACGACCACGACCACGAGCCGCCGTGGGGCGGGCGATGCTGCAGGCAGGTTCAGGCCCGCGAGATCCTCCTCCGCCATGACCCTAGTCTGGCTCCGGACCGGAGGGCGGGCAAGATCCGAGCGTGGCCGCCGTGGGGCGCCTGGGCTGGGTCGGGGTCGGGGGTGGGCATGGTCAGCGGCCACCAGCAGCCCTGGCGGTCGGTGCGGCGTGGGTGGTACCGGTCCGCTGTCCTGGGGCAGCGGCGAGGGTCTCACCGGGCGGGCTGGAACAGCTCGACGGGGTTGCCGGAGGGGTCTTCCAGCAGGATCTGGGAGCCGCCGGGTCCGGTGATGATGTCGTTGCGGAACCGGCAGTCGGCGGCGCGGAGCCGGTCGACCTCGCCGGCCAGGTCGGCGACCTGTAGGTGGAGTCGGTTCCAACCGCCGGGGACGGGCCGGGTGCCGTCGGGCATGGGCCGTCGGCCCGAGGGAGATACTGAGGGGTACGGAAGTAGCTGGATATTCGAACCGCACCTGACCTGCTCAAACGTGTTCCGGCGAGTCCAGCGTCCAGCTTTCTCCTTGGTAACTGCCAATCTTTGTTCTCTACGGTTCAGACCGGTCTAGGCAGGTCAGGTTAGGCGGCGATTCTGGTGAGTGCGGGCTGGTTCGGTTCAGTAGGGCCTGGTGGAATGACTGTGAGACTGCCCTCGGCGTTGGAGATCGACTCGAAGCCTCCGCCCAGCTGAGGTCGTCGCTGGCTCGATCGTGCGTGACCGCGATCACGAGCACGCAGCTTGGTCGGGTGTGCGTCATCCACTATGTCGGTCCTGTCGCATGGCAGTGGACCCTACGGGATGACCGACAGCATGACCGGGATGGTTCGCGTTGGACCGCTAGAAACGTGGGTCTATGCGGCGAGGGAACCGGCCGTTATGCTCCGTTTCGGCGTCCAACGACGGACGGAAGGAGCCGCGATGTCCGGTCCTCGCCGAAGCGTGCTGGTACTGCTGGTCGCAGTCACAGCAGCCCTGGTCCTGCCCACCCTGGCCCATGCCCAGACTCCCGAGGCCAAGGTCTCGGTAGCCGGTCCCACCACCCCGTACCTGCCCAACGCGGTCAACGAACCCGCCCTGGCGATCGACGCCAACCACCCCACGGTGCTGGCCGGCGGGGGCAACGACCTGGTCGACAGCGCCCCCTGTAACGGCAGCAGCTGCGACCTGACCGCCGACATCGGCATCTCGGGGATCTACTTCTCCCTCGACGAGGGGGCGAGCTGGGTCCAGCCGACCTACTCCGGCCTGACCGCCCGCAGCGGCACCCCCCAGCCCGGCCCGATTCACACCCTTCCCTGGTACTACGAGAACGGCATGAGCTCCCACGGCGACCCGGCGTTGGCGTTCGGCCCCCAGCCGGGCCCAGGCGGGTTCTCCTGGGCCAATGGGTCGCGGCTGTACTACGCCAACCTGGCCTTCCCGATCCCCGGGCGGGCGCCGTTCAACGGCAGCTCGGCAGTGGCGGTGTCGCGCACCGACAACGTGGCCGCGGCGGCCGCCGGGGACAAGAACGCCTGGATGACCCCGGTGATCGTCAGCCGCCAGAACGCGGCCCTGCTGAGTGACAAGGAGGACATCTGGGCCGACAACGCCGCCGCCAGCCCGCATTTCGGCAACGTCTATGTCTGCAACGTGGCCTTCCGCAGCATCGGTGGGGCACCCGAGCCGGTGGTGTTCTCCCGCTCCACCGACGGCGGGACCACCTGGCGGCAGCGGCAGCTCTCCTCTGCCACCAACAACGCCCAGACCGGCGGCCGCCAAGGCTGCGCCATCCGCTCCGACAGCGCCGGCGTGGTCTATGTGGTCTGGGAGGGCGCCGACATCCAGACCCGCCAGAGCGTGTTCTACCTGGCCCGCTCCTTTGACGGCGGCAACAACTTCGAGAAGCCCCGGGCGATCGCCAATGTGGTCGACGTCGGCGTCCCCGACCCGGTGTCGGGCCGGATCGTGTTTGACGGCCTGGCCGGCACCCGGACCGATAGCTTCCCCAGCCTGGGCGTGGCCAACGGTGCCCCCACCGGCGCCGGGGCCACCAACACCCTGGTGCTGACCTGGCCCGACGCCCGCAACGGGCTCAACCACGAACAAGCCCTGGTCCAGACCTCCGCCAACCAGGGGCTGACCTGGTCGACCCCGGTGAATGCCGCCGTGGCAAGTGACCGGCCCGATAACCCGGCGGTGGCCATCTCGCCCACCGGCAGCGACCTGTACCTGGTCTACAACGGCTACCTGCAACCGTTCCAGACCACCACGGCCAACCCGCGGAACATGCAGGGCGTAGTCCGCCATGCAGATGTGGGCGCCGGCGGTGCCGTCGGGGGCTGGTCGACCCTGCACCGCGGCGCGGTCGGAGACGCCCGGGGCACGACCAGGACCCTGAACCGCGAGGCGGTCTATGACTACAACTACGCCGCCGCCACCCGCACCTACGGCGCCGCGGTGTGGATGGACGTGCGTAACGCCGCCGACTGCCCGGCGGTCGATGCCTACCGCCAGTCACTGATCAACGGCACCCCGATCACCCCACCGGCCCCATTGACCGACTGTCCGGCCCAGTTCGGCAACGAAGACATCTACGGCGGCACCTACTCCGACCCCACACCCTAACCACACCGATGCCGTGAGGGGCGCCTCCACGCGCCCCTCACCTGCAGGTGCTCCACTACCCAAGCCAGTCCACCACTCTCTCGTAACTCAACCGCTGGCCGCCAACTGAAATCTGGGCTGGCATGCCGCATGCCCGTTACGGATGAAGCGTCGCCGTTGGCTCCACGCTCGACCCGAAATTGTCTGAGGCGAGCAGTGCATTTGTGGCTTCAAGCCGGCAGTGGGGCGTGCTCGTTTGTTATCACGGGGGCAATCAAATGGGTGATGCCATTTTCGAGTCTGTGCAGGTCAGACGCCCGAGAGGCCACCCTCTTTGGTCGTCCCTTAGTATGCGGTAGCACCAGCAGCCAAGTACCTGGGTGGGTCGACCTTTGTGCTGGAGGTGAGGTGAGGGGATTTGAAGCCTGGCTTCCCCCGTGCGAGTAAGTCGCAACCTACCGCTTTGTCGAGCGGCGTTTGGACAGGTCGCTGTGGACCGTCGGGGGCGAAGTGAGGCGTTCTGATGAGGTGTAGC
>JASLIH010000296.1 GCA_030152105.1 Actinomycetes bacterium | reverse complement strand
GTCCCAGGCCGGGCTGACCGCCCTCAAGCAGCTGGTCGACTGCTGCTCGCGGGCTGACAAGCAGGGCGACGAGCTCAAGCAGGACCAGGCGTTCGCCCAGGGCCACATCGCCATGATCGTGGCCAACGGCTGGGAGAAGGGCGTCATCCTCGACCCCAAGCAGGGCAACCCCAAGCTGGAGAAGGACCTGGCCGCCTTCCCGCTGCCCAGCCGCACCAGCGGTCAGACAGCGCCGGTGTTCCTCGGCGGCTCCGACCTCGGCATCGCCGCCAAGTCCAAGAACCAGGACCTGGCCCTCGACTGGGTGAAGCTGCTGGCCGGCACCAACTTCCAGACCCAGATGGCCACCGTCGGCGGGGTCATCCCCAACTCGACCACCCTGCTCGAGCTGCACGCCGACGACCCCTACCTGTCGGTCTTCGACTCCACCGCCAAGAACAGCCGCTTCACCCCGACGTCGCCCAACTGGGCGAACGTCGAGGCGGCCAATATCCTGCCCGACATGCTGGTCTCGATCTTCACCGAGCGCTCCTCGGTCGCCGACGCCACCAAGGAAGCCAGCACCCAGATCACGGATACGCTCAATTCGGGTTCCTGACCTGGACGAGCAGGAGGCAGTCGCCGTGCGCGCCGTCGAGACGAGACCACCGTCGTCCCGGCGGCGCGCCGCCGCGCCCCCCGAACGGCCGCCCGCGCCGCGGCGACCCGGGGCGCGGGCCCGGCGGCTGCGGCCGCTGGTGCCGTACGCGCTGCTCGCCCCGGCCCTGCTGGTGCTGGCGGCGATCCTCGGGTTCCCGCTGTACCGGCTGGTCTCCCTCTCCTTCCAGCAGTACGGGCTGAAGGAGCTGTTCGCCGGGCGGGGCACCTTCATCGGCCTGCGGAACTACCAGGACATCCTCACCGACCCGTTCTTCTGGACAGTGGTGGCCCGGACGCTGGTGTTCGCGACCGTCGCCGTCGGGCTGACCATGGTGCTGGGCACGCTGGTGGCCCTGCTGCTGCGCAACCTGGCCCGGCCCATGCGGGTGCTGGTCACGGCCGGGCTGGTGGCCGCCTGGGCGATGCCGACCCTCACCGCCATCTCCATCTGGCAATGGATGTTCGACTTCGAGTTCGGGGTGGTGAACTGGCTGCTGACCCGGCTCGGGGCCGAGAGCTTCCAGCAGCACAACTGGTTCGACCAGCCGCTCCAGGGGTTCACGGTGATCATGATCGTGGTCGTCTGGGGGGCCCTGCCGTTCGTGGCCATCACCCTGCACGCCGGCCTGACCCAGGTCCCGGCCGAGCTCGAGGAGGCGGCCCGGGTCGACGGCGCCGGCGCCTGGCAGGTGTTCCGGCACATCACCCTCCCGGTGATGAAGCCGATCTTCCTGATCCTGGCCACCCTCTCCACCATCTGGGACTTCAAGGTCTTCACCCAGATCTGGGTGCTGCTCAACCAGCGCCCCAGCCGCGAGTACTTCCTGCTCGGCATCTGGTCCTACAGCGAGTCGTTCGGGGTGACCCGCTACGGCAAGGGAGCGGCCATCGCCGTGGTCATGGTGATCCTGCTGATGCTGGTGACCTCCTTCTACGTCCGCCAGATGCTGCGGGCGGTGGGCCCGTGACCCGCCGCCGACTGGCCAGGGCCGGCTACAACGCCGCCGCCGTGCTGGTGCTGCTGGTCACGTTGTTCCCCATCTACTGGATGGTGGCCACCGGCTTCAAGCGGGGTGCCGACATCCTGTCGTTCGAGCCCAAGTGGCTGCCGATCCCGGGGACGCTGGAGAACTTCCGCTCGGCCGTCGGCAAGCCACACTTCCTCCAGGATGTCCGCAACTCGATCCTGGTGGTGATCGCCACCATCGTGATCTCGCTGGCCCTGGCCTTCCTGGCCGCCCTGGCCGCGGCCCGGTACCGCTTCAGCGGCCGGGCGCTCCTGGTCGTCATGCTGATCGTGGTCCAGATGGTGCCGCTGGAGGCACTGATCATCCCCATCTACCTGATGCTGGACCGGGCCGGCCAGACGGACCGGCTGGCCGGGATCGTCGTCACCTACCTGACCTTCGTGCTCCCGTTCGCCATCTGGACACTGCGCGGCTTCATCGTCAACATCCCCGAGGAGCTGGAGGAGGCGGCGATGGTGGACGGCTGCACCCGCGCCGGGGCGTTCCGGCGGATCCTGTTCCCGCTGGTCGCGCCCGGGCTGGTCGCGACCGCGGTCTTCTCCTTCATCCTCGTCTGGAACGACTACCTGATCGCGTACGTGCTGCTGCGCAGCCCCGAGAAGCAGACCCTCGGGATCTGGCTGGCCTCCTTCACCACCAACCACGGCACCGAGTGGGGCGCGGTGATGGCCGGGTCGACGCTGTTCGCCATCCCGGCGGTGGTGTTCTTCCTGCTCGTCCAGCGGCGGGTGGTCAGCGGCCTGACCGCCGGGGCGGTCAAGGGATGAGCATCGGGACCTCGTATTTCGGCAACCGGGTCCTGCGCCACGTCGCCGCCGACATGGAGGGGCTGGCCGCCGACGGGTTCACCGGGGTGCTGCACACCTACAGCGAGAACGACCTGGCCTACTACCGCGAGAGCATGGGCCGGGTCGTCGAGGCCTCCCACGCCGCCGGCCTCGAGGTCCAGATCGCCCCCTGGGGGGTGGCCCAGATGTTCGGCGGCGAGGCCGAGAGCCGTTTCACCGCCTTCAACCCCGACGCCGGCCAGGTCCTTGACGACGGCCGGGCCACCCCGGCCGGCTGCCCCAACAACCCGGCTGTGCGGGCCTTCGTCCGCTCCTGGGCCGACGCGGCCGTCGACACCGGCGCTGACCACGTCTTCTGGGACGAGCCACACTGGGTCCACCCCGAGCACTTCGGCCTCGACCCGGGCCGCTGGGGCTGCCGCTGCCGCCACTGCCAGGCCCGCTTCGCCGAGCGCACCGGCGGCGCGTCCCTGCCGGCCGAGCTGACGCCCGAGGTGCTCGCCTTCCGTCAGGACTGCCTGGTCGACTTCCTCGCCGACCTGGTCGCCCACTGTCAATCCCAGGGCGCGGCCACCACTGTCTGCCTGCTGCCCCTGGTCGGGGGCGTGCACGGGCTGCCCGACTGGTCGGCGGTGGCCGCCCTCCCCGGGCTGGGCACGCTGGCCACCGACCCCTACTGGAAGGCCTTCTCGGAGCCGGCGGGGCCGTTCGTGACCCGCTTCTCGGAGCTGGTCGGCCGCCTCGCCGCCGGCCACGGGGTTGGCGCGCAGATCTGGATCCAGGGGTTCCGGATGGAGCCGACCGACGGGCCCGACATCCGCACCGCCGTGGCCGCCGCCAGGGCGGCCGGCATCGAGGACCTCTGGACCTGGGGATTCGAGGCCTGCGGGCACATGAGCGCCCTGGCCGGCAGCGACCCGGCGGCCGTCTGGGAGGTCCTCCGGGGCGAGCTCACCGGTCGCTGACCGGGCGTCTGGCCAGCTCCAGCACGGCCGCCCAGCCGCCGGTGCCCGGCGGGCCGATGAGGTGGTCGGCCCGGGCCAGGACGGCCGGGGCGGCGGTGTCGACCACACAGGCGACGGCCGCGCCCTCCAGCAGCTCCAGGTCGTTGGCGCCGTCACCGACGGCAAGGACCCGGCCGGGGTCGATGCCCTGCTCGGCGCAGAAGGCCAGCACCCCGCTCCACTTGCTGACCCGCGGCGGCCGGACCTGGACCGTCGAGCCGCCGTAGATCAGGTCCCCGACGAGGCTGGCGCTGCCGGCCGGCCCGACCAGCTGGAGGACCGGCTCCAGCAGCCGCGCCGGCCGTCCCACCACCGCGAACGCGTACACGGGCTCGGTGGCGACCACGCGGGCCAGGTCGTCGGTGGCCACCCAGGGCATGGCCCTGGCGAGGTGGCCGGGGTGGGTCGAGGGGTGGTCGCCGACGACCAGGTCGACCCCCTCCCGGTCGACGTAGACGCACGGGCTCAGGCCGGCGGCGGCGAACGCCTCCAGCACCCCCGCGGCCGCCAGGGCCGGGAAGGTGACCTGGTGGAACACCCGCCCGTCGCGCAGGTCGAGCCCGATGGCGCCGTCGAGCACCACCGCCGGCCCGGTCAGGCCGCCAGCCTCCAGCACCGCGCAGGCCATCCGCAGCCGCCGCCCGGTGGCGACCAGCACGGGGACCCCGGCGGCCTCCAGCTCGCCGATGGCCCTGACCGAGGCCGGGTGGATGCGCTCGGCGGCGTCGGAGAGCGTCCCGTCCAGGTCGGTCACGACCAGCTGGACGGCCCCGTTGCCCCGCGGGTCAATGACCGGCATGGAGCGAGCCTACCCGCTCCGTGCCGTCCTCCCGGGGAGGCGGCGACGGCTCCCGCTCGGCAAGGCCGTAGCGGTCGTGGAAGCGGCGCATGGCCGGCGGGGCCCACCAGTTCCAGCGGCCCATCAGCTTCATGGTCGCCGGGACCAGCAGCATCCGGACCACGGTGGCGTCGAGGATGACGGCGATGGCCATGCCAAGGCCGACCTCCTTGATGGTCAGCAGCTCCCCGGCCGCGAAGCCACAGAACACGACCACGATCAGGGCCGCCGCCGAGGTGACGATCCGCCCGGTGCGCTGGAGGCCGAGGGCGACCGCCCGGTCGTTGTCGCCGGTCTGGTCCCAGGCCTCCTTGATCCGCGAGAGCAGGAACACCTCGTAGTCCATGGACAGCCCGAAGGCGAACACGAAGATCAGCACCGGGATGGTGATGTCGACCATGCCCGGCGGGTCGAAGCCGAGCACCCCGGACAGGTGGCCCTCCTGGAACACCCAGACCAGAGCCCCGAAGCTGGCCCCGAGCGACAGCACGTTCATGACGATCGCCTTGACCGGCACCACCACCGACCCGGTCATCAGGAACAGCAGGGCGAAGGTGGCCAGCCCGATCAGCCCAAGGGCGTACGGCAGCCGCGAGGCGAGCGAGTCGCGGTAGTCGACCAGGAAGGCGGCCGGGCCGGTGACCCCGGCCGCGACCGGCCGCTCCAGGGCCCGGATCCGCTCGACCAGCCGGGTCGCCGCCGGTCCCTCGCTGGTGCCCTCGGGGATGACGTCCAGCACGGTGATCTGGGGCGGGGTGCCCGGGCGGATCTCGGCCCTCGACACCCCGGGCAGCTCCCCGATCCGGCGCAGGTAGCCGGCGACCGGCGGGTTCCCGGGGGCCGACTCGACCACGACCACCACCGGGTCGGTGCCGCCACCCTGGAAGCGGGCCTGGGTCGTCTCGAACAGCTGGCGGGACTCCGAGGAGCGGGGGAGCGACTCCAGGCCCGAGTTCTCCAGCCGGGCGTGGCGGAAGGGCAGGGCCAGCAGCACCAGCAGGGCCGCGACCAGCACCACGATCACCGGGGCGAAGCGCTGGACCAGCCGCGACAGCCGGTAGAACGTCCCGTGGTCCGGGCCCCGGTCCGCCGGGCCGGACCCCTCCGTCTGGCCCGGCTTGATCCGGCCGCCCCAGAGGCCGAGCAGGGCCGGGACCAGGGTGACGGCGGCCACAAGGGCCACCAGCACCACCCCGATCCCGCCCCAGGCCAGCGAGCGCAGGAACGGCTCGGCGAAGGCGAGCAGCCCGCACAGGGAGGCGGCCACGGTCAGCCCGGAGAAGGCGACGGTGCGGCCGGCCGTGGCCATGGTCCGCTCGATCGCCGCTCCGAGCTCCAGGCCGCCCGCCCGCTCCTCACGGAAGCGGCTGATGACCAGCAGCGAGTAGTCGACCGCCAGGCCGAGGCCGAGCATGGTGATGACGTTGACCGAGTAGGCGGAGATGTCGGCGACATGGCTGACCCCGAGCAGGATGAGCAGCGCCCCGGCCACGGCGACGGCCGCCACCAGCAGGGGGGTGATGGAGGCCACGACCCCCCGGAACACCAGGAACAGCAGCACCAGCATGACCGGCAGGGCCAGGGTCTCGCCCCGCTCCAGGTCCTTGCGGGCCTGCTCCTGGAACTCGTCGCGGGCCTGTTCCTCGCCGCCGACCACGACCCGAGGGGCGTCGACGGCCCGCAGCCGCCGGCCGACCTGCTCGACGGCCCGGTCGTAGGCGGGTCCGTTCAGCCGGCTCTCCAGCTCGACCCGGACCAGCACCGCCCGCCCGTCCCGGGCGACCAGCGGATTGTTCGGGGGGCTGTCGCCCGCGGCCTGCTGAGCCCCCCGATCCCCGCGGACCGGCTCGCTCTTGTTCCAGGGGCCGGTGACCCGCTCGACGCCGGGGGTGGCCTCCAGGTCCTTGACGGCCGCGTTGACCTCGGCCTGGAACGCCGGGTCGCCGGCCGGGCGCCCGTCGATCAGGCCGCTGATCCCCGTCCCGCCGCCCCCGACCCGGCTGAGCCGGTCGGACACGACCACCGACTCGGCGTCGTCGCGCAGGCCGCTGCCGCTGCCGAGCCGGCCGAACACCTGCCCGCCGACCCCCAGCCCGACCCCGAGGAGCAGCACCCAGGCCAGCACCACCGGCACCCGGCGGCGGTAGACGAAGCGACCCAAGGAAGCGAACACGACGCTCAGCATAGGGCGCCCTCGGCGTCTTCGCGTGTGCGGAACTTGAGGCTGTGGACAGAGGGCGGCGACGGTCGGGAAGGTGGGTGATACTGGTGGCGGGGAGGGAGAACCGAGCCGAGGGGGACGGGTGCCAGTTTCGGCCGAGGAGGCTGCCAGGCGGGTCGATGAGCTCCGGGCGCGCCTGCGGGACGCCCTGTACCGCTACCACGTGCTCAGCGACCCCGACATCTCCGACGCCGAGTACGACGAGCTGTTCCGCGAGCTGGAGCGGCTGGAGGAGGACTACCCGGACCTGCGCACCGACGACTCGCCCACCCAGACCGTCGGGGCGGTGCAGGCGGGGGCGTTCGCGCCGGTGCGGCACCGGGTGCCGATGCTCTCGCTGGACAACGCCTTCTCGACCGAGGAGCTGGCCGCCTGGGGCAAGCGGACCGAGCGCATCGTCGGCGACGTCCCCGCCTATGTCTGCGAGCTCAAGATCGACGGGGTCGCCGTCTCCCTCCAGTACGAGCGGGGCCGGCTGGTCCGGGCCGCGACCAGGGGCGACGGCAGGGTCGGGGACGACATCACCCCCAACGTGCGCACCATCGCCAACGTCCCCCGGCGCCTGGCCCTCGACGACCCGCCGCCCGCGTTCGAGGTCAGGGGGGAGATCTTCTTCCCCTCCTCGGGGTTCGAGGCCCTCAACCAGCAGATGACCGACGAGGGCAAACAGGTCTACGCCAACCCCCGCAACGCCGCCTCGGGCTCGCTGCGTCAGAAGGACCCGAAGGTCACCGGGTCGCGGCAGCTGGCCATGCTGTGCCACTCGTTCGGCCTGGCCGAGGGGATGCGCTTCGCCTCCCACTCGGAGTTCCTCCACTTCTGCGAGCAGGCCGGCCTGCCGGTGGCCGACCAGACCAGGAGCGTCGCCACCCTTGAGGAGGTGGAGGCGTTCGTCGCCCACTGGGCCGAGCACCGCCACGACCTCGAGTACGAGATCGACGGGGTGGTGGTCAAGGTCGACGCCAGCGGCCTCCAGAACGAGCTGGGCCGCACCTCCAAGGCGCCGCGCTGGGCGATCGCCTACAAGTACCCGCCCGAGGAGCGCACCACCCTGCTCAAGGACATCATGGTGTCGATCGGGCGGACCGGGGTGGCGACCCCGTTCGCCGTGCTGGAGCCGGTGCTGGTCGCCGGGTCCACGGTCGGCCTGGCGACCCTTCACAACCAGGACGAGGTCGCCCGCCGCGACGTCCGCCCCGGCGACACCGTGTTCGTGCGCA
The DNA here is from genome assembly GCA_030152105.1 of Actinomycetes bacterium. Next base: position 3,529 of record JASLIH010000296.1, on the reverse strand, counting down.
AGGCCGGCGACGTCATCCCCGAGGTCGTCGGCCCGGTCCTGACCAAGCGGCCCAAGCGGCTGCGGCGCTGGAAGTTCCCGGCCAGGTGTCCCGAGTGCGGCACCCCCCTGGTCCGCCCCGAGGGAGAGTCGGCCACCCGCTGCCCCAACACCACCGGCTGCCCGGCCCAGCGCTGGGGCACCCTGGTCCACTTCGCCGGCCGCGGGGCCATGGACATCGAGCACCTGGGCGAGAAGACCATCGCCGCCCTGATCGAGGCCGGCAAGCTCCGCGACGCGGCCGACATCTACCGGATCACCGCCGAGGACCTCACCGAGCTGGGTGGCTTCAAGGACCGCTCCATCGCCAACCTCCTGGCCGCGATCGAGGCCTCCAAGCAGCGCCCGTTGGACCGGCTGCTGGTCGGCCTGTCCATCCGCCACGTCGGCGGCACCGTGGCCAGCCTGCTCGCCAACCGGCTCAAGTCCCTTGAGGTGATCGCCGCCGCCTCCGAGGAGGAGCTGGCCGACGTCGGCGGGGTCGGTCCCACCATCGCCGCCAGCGTCGCCGCCTGGTTCGCCGACGCCGACAACCAGGACCTGGTCCGCCGCCTGGTCGAGGTCGGCGTCAACACCAAGGCCGACGGCGACAACGGGATCGAGCTGCCCCAGACCCTGGCCGGCATGTCGTTCGTCCTCACCGGCAGCCTCGACGGCTTCACCCGCGACCAGGCCGCCCGCGCCATCGAGGACCGCGGCGGCCGGGTCGCCTCCAGCGTCTCCAAGAAGACCGCCTACGTCGTCGTCGGCGCCGACCCAGGCTCCAAGGCCGCCCGCGCCACCGAGCTCGGTGTCCCCACCCTCGACGAGCCGGCCTTCGCCGCCCTCCTCGAACGGGAGGTGGGCGATGGGTGACGTCTGGCATCCGCTCGACCCGGAAGGGTCGCGGGAGCAGGAGCCGGCGGGGCGGGACGGGGGGCCCGACCCGGAGCCGATCGTGCGGACGGTGCGGGTGGCGTTCCTGTTCGCCGGGATGGTGGTGGCGGCGATGGTCAACGCCGGCCTCAACGGGCTGGGCGGGCCGTCGGCGACCGTCGAGCGGGTCGCCGGGGTGGCGGTGACCGCGGTGGTCGCCGTGGCCGTGCTGGCCGTGCTGGTCGGGGCCTGGCTGGCCCTGCGACCGACCCGACTGCTGGTCGCGGGCAAGCGGGCCCTCGACCACCCCGACCCGCGCCTACGCCAGCCGAGGGCCGAGCGGGCCCGGGCCATCGGCTTCCGCGGCCTGGCCATGGGCTGGGCCGGCCAGGCCCTGGTCTTCGGCCTCCTCCCGGCGTTTGCCGGCCTGGTCCTGGAGCTCCTCTACCACCGCCAGTGGGAGCTGCTGGCCTTTGCCGGGATCAGCCTGCTGGCCGGCTTCATCTTCCAGCTCCAGGTGGCCGGGGCGGTCCGGCTGGCCGTCGACGATCCCGAGCTGCGCGCCAGCTACGGCTCCCGCTGATAGGGACCCCCGGTCCGGATCGGGGGTTTCCCCGAGGCCCGACCGGGTAGGGCGGACCGGAGACAACGTGCTTGACTTGAAGGAGGCACCATGAGCATCGGAGCCAGCATCTTCCTGCTGGTGATCGGAGCCATCCTGACCTTTGCGGTCAACGTCACCACCGAGGGCTTCAACATCAACACCGTCGGCATCATCCTGATGGTCGCCGGCGTGGTCGGCCTGCTCCTCTCCCTGCTGTTCTGGAGCAACTTCTCCCCCTACCGCCGTCGCTCCACCGCCTACCCGGAAGAGCGCGTGGTCGAGGAACGCCGCATCGAACGCGACTACCCCTGATCCCCACCTCCGCCTGAGGCGGCGCCCAGGGGCCCGCGTGTTCGTGGCCTCGATCCCGAACCTCTACCGGCCCCAGCCTCTCCGGCCAGGCCATCCTCTCCGCCCTCACCTGGCAGACCTCGTGGTGGTGGGGTTCGTAGCTCGGCGGGCGCCCTGTGGTTGGATGAGGGCATGAACCAGGTTGGGTATGTGATCCTGTTCGTGGGCGACCTGGAGCGGCCGTGGCGTTCTACCGGGATGTGATCGGGCTGCCGTTCAAGCTGCGGGGGGACGGGTACGCCGAGTTCGCGACCCAGGGGGCGAAGTTCGGGCTGTACGACCGCAACCGGCTGGAGGAGCTGACCGGGCAGGGGGTGGAGGCGCCCGGGAGCCCGGGTGGGGAGGTCGTGTTGCTTGTCGAGGACGTGGACGCCGAGGCGCAGCGGCTGCGGGCGGCGGGGGCGACCATCCTGAACGGGCCGGTGGACCGGCCCTGGGGACATCGGACGGTGCATGTCGAGGACCCGGACGGGTTCGTGGTCGAGCTGGCTGTGGAAATCCCACGGCAATCGTCGGAGGGGCGACGGTAGACTCGGCCGACCGCCGGAACGTTCGAAGGAATTGTCCATGCCGATCAGCCGTGCTGACGTCGAGCACGTCGCCCGTCTCGCCCGCCTCGCTCTGACCGACGAGGAGATCGACCGCTTCCAGGCTCAGCTGTCACTGATCCTGGAGGAGGCCGACAAGATCAGGCGGCTGCCCACCGAAGGGGTGCCGCCGACCGCCCACCCCCTGCCGAGGGTGAACGCGTGGCGTGAGGACGTGCCCGGGCCCTGCCTGACCCTGGAGGAGGCGCTGTCGACCGCCCCCGAGGTCGAGCAGAACCGGTTCAAGGTCCCCCGGATCATCGAGGAGGCCCCGTGAGCCCGGCGGGCCCCGCGGACCGGGCGGGACCGGCCGACCCGGTCCCGGGATCGCTGGCCGACCTGACCGCGCATGAGCTGGCCGAGCGGTTCGCCAGCGGCGCGGCGACCGCCGTCCAGGCCACCGAGGCCGCCCTTGAGCGGATCGCGGCCACCGACGAGCAGCTGCACGCCTTCCTCACCGTCACCGGCGACCAGGCCCTCAAGGCCGCCGGCGAGGTCGACGCGGCCAGGGAGCGGGGCGAGCCGCTCGGCCCCCTGGCCGGGGTGCCCCTGGCCCTCAAGGACGTGCTGGTGACCAAGGGCGTCCGGACCACCGCCGGGTCGAGGATCCTCGACGAGTTCGTGCCCCCGTACGACGCCACCGTGGTGCGCCGGCTGCGCGACAGCGGGGTGGTGATCCTCGGCAAGACCAACATGGACGAGTTCGCCATGGGCTCCTCCACCGAGAACTCCGGGTACGGCCCGACGCGCAACCCCTGGGACCCGACCCGGGTGCCGGGCGGCTCCAGCGGCGGGTCGGCCGCGGCGGTGGCCGCGGGCCAGGCCCCCCTCGGGATCGGCACCGACACCGGCGGCTCGATCCGCCAGCCGGCGGCCCTCTGCGGCATCGTCGGCATCAAGCCGACCTATGGGCTGGTCAGCCGCTACGGTCTGATCGCCTTCGCGTCCTCCCTCGACCAGGTGGGCCCGTTCGCGCGTGACGTGCGCGATGCCGCGACCCTGCTGGAGACGATCGCCGGCCACGACCCGATGGACTCCACCTCCATCCCCGACGCCCCGGTCGACGTCACCTCGGCACTGACCGACGGGGTCGA
>JASLIH010000261.1 GCA_030152105.1 Actinomycetes bacterium | reverse complement strand
AGACCGTCCGGCCATGACGGCTTTGCGATCTGCCGTGGCCGCAATCGACAACGCCGGAGCCGTCGACCCGACCCATCCACTGCCGACCGACCAGGACCCACGGATCGCCACGTCGGCCGCCCGGCCCCAGGCATCCCCCGGTCCTGGATCCCGGTCCCCGGAGTCCGTCGACAGAGGAACCCGGCCCGCGGTGGTCACCGACACCGGTTCCCGCCCCCCGAAGTCCACTGCTCCTGGGTCGCGGCGCCCCTCCAGTGGTGCTGGGACCCGGTCCCCGGAGTCGCCTGGTCCTGGGACTGGACAGTCGGCGTCCACGGGTCCTGAGGCCGGGCACTCGGACCTCGGCGCTGCGCGGGCTGCGCACCCGGAGCTCGCCGGTACGGTCGCGGGCGTTGGCGCGACCGAGGTCGAGCGGCGCAGTCTCAGCCAGGCACAGATGGAAGCGATCGTCCGGGTCGAGATCGCCGATCGAGAGACCGCCGCGGCCGGGTACGAACGCGCCGGCCAGCTTGCACGCGCCGAGCGATTACGCGCCGAGGCCAAGGTCCTGCTCTCCCACCTCGACACGACCTGAGCCGGGTCGCCCCGGCACCCGTCGGCGACCCTCGGCCCTGACGACCTGAGCCGGGTCGCCCCGGCGCTCGTCGACGACCCCTCGGCCCTGGTTCGTGGGCTCACTCAGACCCGGGACCGTACTTCTCGGTGTAGGCCTGGTGGATCGGCTCGAACAGCGGCTCCGGGTGGGCGATGTCGAGCTGGCCGCCGGAGAGGAGGGCGGCGAGGGCGTCGAGGTGCAGGTGCCAGCCGGCGGCGGTGGTGGTGTCGGTGGTGCTGGGGCCGGTGGCGTCGGGGTGGTCAGGAGCGCCGGGGATGGTGTTGGTGAAGTGGAGGAGGGTGTGGTCGCCGTCGGGGTCGAGCTCCCAGGTGATGGTTGTCCGGGTTGCTGGGGCGTTGGTGGCGGTGGAGCCCCAGGTGGCGGTGAGCTCGAGGAACCGGGGTGGGTCGAGCTTGCTGATGGTGCCGTCGAGGGTGGCGGCGTTGCCCTGGTCGTCGGTGTTGAGCCAGCGAAGGGTGAAGCGGCCGCCGTCGGTCAGGTCGAGGTCGGCGGCGCCCCACCATCGGCGGAGCTCGGCTGGGTCGGTGAGCGCCTGCCAGACCCGCTCGACCGGGTGGGGGAGGCGGCGGACGAAGTGGACCTGGGTGGAACCGTCAGGGCCCGTCTCCACGGTCCCGTCGGCGATGGAGTGGTCGTCAGGCATGGTGCTCCTCCCTGGAGTTGTCCAGGTGCTGCTCGAGGGCATCGAGACGATCGCCCCAGAGTCTCCGGTAGGGCTCGAGCCACTCGTGGAGCTCGGTGAGGGGTTGCGGGCGCAGGGCGTACAGACGTCGCTGGCCGTCGACCCGGACCCGGACCAGGCCGGCTTCCCGCAGCACCCGCAGGTGCTTCGACACGCCAGGCTGGCTGAGGCCGAGCCCGAGGACCAGCTCGTTCACCGATCGCTCCCCGTCCCGCAACAGGTCGAGGATGTGGCGTCGGTGCGGCTCGGCAAGCACCTGGAAGGCGGACACCGCCGCACTATATACAACTCAGAAGTTATATGTCCACAGAGTTATGGATAGCGGCCCACCCCGCCTATCAGCCGAGGCGGGTGGCCCGGCTGGTGCCGAAGCGGTCGGCGACGGCGTCCTTCAGGCCGAACGGGAAGCGGGCCTTGACCCGCCGGTGTGCGGCCAGCAGGGCCCGCTGGGCGGCGGGGTCGCCGGCGAAGGCGGCGATAGCGTGCTCGGGGTCGGCGTTGGCAACGGCCAGGATGGCGCCGGCGATGCCGAGCGACCCGGCCATCAGCACCAGCATCGCCGCCCCGACGTACAGGGGGTGGTCGAAGACCTCGAGCTCGGACAGGAGGCGCTCGGGGTCGCCGCTGGAGTCCTTCATGCCCTGGATGGGGAGGTCGGGAAGGGCCTCGACGGGGATGCCGGGCGGGGCGGTCTGGGGGAAGTGGTAGGCGAGGGCGGGCAGGCCGCCGGCGGCCTCGGCGACGGCGTCGTAGTAGGGGCGGGGGTCGTTGTTGCGGGGTGGGCACAGGGCCAGGACGGCGTCGGCGCCGGCCTCGCGGGCGTCGCGGGTCAGGGCGGCGGCCTGCCTGGCCGAGGAGCCGCCGGTGCCGGCGATCACCGGGACGCCGGGGGGGACGGCCCGGCGGGTCTCGGTCAGGAGGGCGACCCGTTCCCCGGCGGTCAGGGCGGACGCCTCGCCGGTCGACCCGGCCACCACCACCCCCCGGATCCCCAGATCGACCAGGGTCGCGGCCAGGTCGGCGGTCGCCTTGGCGTCGACCTCGCCGTCGTCGTCGAACAGCGTCGCCAGCGCGACCCCGACCCCCGTGAACAGTGGCTCCGGCATCCGCCCACCTCCTCGTCGCCCATCGCGCCCGAACCCGCGTCGCAGGTTTGCTCTCCCCACCCTAGCCTGCGTAAACTGGCTAAGGAAACATAGATGTTTCCAAAATAGATGAAGGAGCGGAGGCCATGACGTCCGAGCGCACCGGGGGCACGAGGGAGCGGATTGTCATGCTCCTGCGTCGCCACGGGCGGCTGTCCGCACCCCAGCTGGCCGAGCTGCTCCAGCTCAGCTCGGTGGGGCTGCGGCGTCATCTCGCCATGCTGGAGCGCGACGGCCTGGTCTCCTCGGTCGTCGAGAAGCCCAGGCGGGGGCGGCCGACGGCCGTCTTCCGGCTCACCGACGCCGGCCTTGAGACCTTCCCGCGGCACTACGACGAGGTCGCCCGGGAGGCCCTGGCCTTCCTGAAGGGGCAGGACGCGGCCACCCTGGCCCAGTTCCTGGCCTGGCGGAACGAGCGGCTGGCGGCCAGCTACGCCGGACGCGTGGAAGGCGCTACCCTTGCCGAGCGGACCGACGCCCTGGCCGAGGTCCTGAACGAGCAGGGCTTCATGGCC
>JASLIH010000238.1 GCA_030152105.1 Actinomycetes bacterium | reverse complement strand
GGGCGCGGGTGGCCCGGGGTGGTCGGTCATGAACGGAGCCTAGCGTGAGCGGGGCGGGGCGGCGGTTCGCACTGACGCTGGTCGACGAGCTGGCCAGGGCCGGGGTGACCGACGCCTGCCTGGCTCCGGGGTCGAGGTCGGCGCCGCTGGCGCTGGCCCTGGCGGAGCATCCGGGGATCAGGGTGCATGTGCACCTGGACGAGCGGTCGGCGGCGTTCTTCGCCCTTGGGGCGGCCAAGCGGTCGGGGCGGGCGGCGGTGGTGCTGTGCACCTCGGGGACGGCGGCGGCCAACTTCCACCCGGCGGTCCTTGAGGCCGACCTGGCCCGGGTCCCGCTGCTGGTGCTGACCGCGGACCGGCCGCCCGAGCTGCGCGGGACCGGGGCCAACCAGGCCACCGACCAGCTCAAGCTGTACGGGCCGGCGGTGCGGTGGTTCTGCGAGGCCGGCGTGCCCACCGACGAGCCGGGGGCCGGCCGCTACTGGCGCTCGCTGGCCAGCCGGGCGTGGGCCGAGGCGGCCGGCCCCCCGGCCGGGCCGGTCCACCTCAACCTGGCCTTTGCCGACCCGCTGGTCCCGCCCGCGGCCGAGGGCGAGGCGCGGCTGGCCGGGGAGCCGGTGGAGGGCCGGGCCGGCGGCGCGCCGTGGACGGCCACGCCGGCCGGGATGCGGTCGGCGGCCCCCGGCGACGTGGCCGAGCTGGCCGAGGCGGTCCGGGCCAGCCCGAGGGGGCTGCTGGTCGCCGGGTGGGGGGCGGACCTGGATGCGGCGGCCGTCGACGCGTTCGCCGCCGCCAGCGGCTGGCCGGTGCTGGCCGACCCGCTGTCCGGGGCCCGCCGCGGCCCGGCCGCCATCTCCACCTACGACGGCCTGGTCCGGGCGCCCCGGTTCGCCGCCGCCCACCGGCCCAGCCTGGTCGTCCGGGTCGGCGGCGCCCCCACCAGCAAGGCCCTGACCGCCTGGCTGGACGGGCCCATCCCCCAGGTCCTGGTCGACCCCTCCGGCGGCTGGGCCGACCCGGCCCGCGTCGCCTCCCTCCGCCTCACCGCCGACCCCTCGGGCCTGCTCGCCGCCACCGCCGCCCTCCTCACCGCCGACGGGCCGGGGAGCGGGGCCGGCGCCCGACCCACCGCCAGTGGCCGGCCCACCCCTGGTGCCGGGGTCACCCACTTGGACGATCCCGCGAGCCCCTGGCTCGGCGAATGGCTGGAGGCCGAACGGCTGGCTCGGGAGGCGATTGACGGGCTGCTGGACGACTGGGCGGAGCCGTTCGAGGGGCGGGTGGCCCGCGACCTGGTCGGCTGGGTGCCGGCCGGGGGGACCCTGGTGGTGGGGTCGAGCATGCCGGTGCGGGACGTGGACGCGTTCGCCCGGCCTCGGGAGGGGCTGCGGTATGTGGCCAACCGGGGGCTGTCGGGGATCGACGGGTTCGTGGCCACCTCGCTGGGGGTGGCGGCGGCCGGCGACGAGCCGGTGGTGGCGCTGTGTGGCGACCTGACCCTGCTGCACGACGCCTCCAGCCTGCTTGGGGCGGCGGGCCGGTCGCGGGGGGCGGTCCTGGTCGTGATCGACAACGACGGCGGCGGGATCTTCAGCTTCCTGCCCCAGGCGCAACTCCCCGGCGCCCTGTTCGAGCCCTTGTTCGGCACCCCACACGGGCTGGACCTGACCGCCCTGGCCGCCGCCGCCCGGGTGCCGGCGCGGGTCGTCGAGAAGGCGGCCGACCTCGTCCCGGCCCTGGACGCCGCCCTGGCCGGGGGCGGGACCCAGCTGGTGGTGGTCCGCAGCGACCGGGCGGCCAACCTGGCCCGCCACCGGGACCTGGCCGAGGCCGTGGTCGTCGCGGCCGGCGGGTAGGCCGCCGGCACGCATGACGATGTTCGAGGGGTTCAGCACCCGCACGGTGGCGACCGAGGGGGCCGGGATCCACCTGCGCGTTGGCGGGGACGGGCCGCCGCTGCTCCTGCTCCACGGCTACCCGCAGACCTCGGCCATGTGGCACCGGGTCGCGCCCGGCCTGGCCGAGCGGTTCACCGTGGTCGCGGCCGACCTGCGAGGCTACGGCCGCTCGGCCAGGCCACCGTCCGACCCCGGCCACCACAGCTACTCCAAGCGGGTCATGGCCGGCGACATGGTCGAGGTCATGGCCGAGCTCGGCTACGGCGGGTTCGCCGTCGCCGGCCACGACCGGGGCGGCCGGGTCGGCTACCGCATGGCCCTCGACCATCCGGCGGTGGTGACCCGGCTGGCCGTGCTCGACATCATCCCGACCCACGTCATGTGGCGGCGGATGGACCGCGAGCTCGCCATGGCCACCTACCACTGGCTGTTCCTGGCCCAGCCCGGCGGCCTTCCCGAGACCATGATCGGCGCCGACCCCGCCTGGTGGGTCAGGGAGAAGCTGCGCCGCTGGGCCGCCGACCCGGACGCGTTCGCGCCCGAGGCGGTCGAGGAGTACGTGCGGTGCTTCTCGGACCCGGCCGCCATCCACGCCTCCTGTGAGGACTACCGGGCCGGGGCCGGAGTCGACGACCAGCACGACGCGGCCGACCTGGGCCGGCGCCGGATCGCCTGCCCGGTGCTCGCCCTCTGGGGCACCGAGGGCATCGCCCGCCGGGCCGAGGACCCGCTGGCCGCCTGGCGCCCCTGGTGCGACGACCTCCGCGGCCACGGCATCCCCGGCGGCCACTTCCTCCCCGAGGAGTCCCCAGCCCAGACCCTGGACGCCCTGGAGGCGTTCTTCACCGAGGGGCTCAGGGGGTGAGCAGGACCTCGAGCATGGCGCGGAGCTTGTGCTCGGTCTCGGCCCATTCGGCGTCGGGGTCGGACCCGGGGACGATGCCAGCCCCGGCCACCAGGCGGGCGTGGCGGCCCTGGAGGGTGGCGCCACGCAGGGCCACCGCCCACTCGCCGTCGCCGGCGCGGTCGACCCAGCCGACGGGGCCGGCGTAGCAGCCCCGGTCGAACGGCTCCAGGGCGGCGATCGCGGCCAGGGCGGCGTCCCGGGGGGAGCCGCCGACGGCCGGGGTCGGGTGGAGCAGGCCGGCCAGCTCAAGGGCGGTCGGCAGCCGGCCGGTGAGGTCGGCCGTGATCTCGGTGGCCAGGTGGGCCACGGTGGCCAGCCGGACCACCTCGGGACGGCCGACCTGGACCCGGTCGGCCACCTTGGCCAGGCCCTCGGCGACCGCGTCGACCACCAGCCGGTGCTCCACCGCCTCCTTGGGCGAGCCGGTGAGCCGGGCCAGCCCGTCGGCCCCGTCACTGGCGCCGTCGCCCTGGGGCACCGTGCCGGCCATCGGGCGGGAGGTGGCCACCCGGCCCCGGCGCAGGACCAGCAGCTCCGGGCTGGCCCCGACGAACCCACCGCTGGCGTACAGGAACGTCGACCCACCCGGTCGCCGCTGCAGTCGCCGCAGCAGCTCGGCCCGCGGGAACGGCCACTCCGCCTCGACCGCCGCCTCCCGGGCCAGCACCACCTTGTCGAGCCGCCCCGCCCCGATCGCCTCCAGCGCCGCCAGCACCGCCGCCCGCCAAGCCTCCAGCCCGGTCAGCCCCGTGCCGCCTGGTCCGCCGGTCGGCCGGGGGCCGTCGAGGCGGCGGGCGGCGGGCCAGCGGACATCGTCGCGCATGCTGGCGCGGAGGCGGGCCAGGAGGTCGGCGGCCGGGGGCGGGTCGAACGGGCCCGGCTCGGTGAGGACGGCCCAGGTGCGACCCTCGGGGTCGGTGCGCAGCAGCAGGGAGGGGACGACCAGCTCGCCGGGGTTGGCCGGGTGGAACGGGAGGGCGCCGACCGCGGCCGGGCCGAGGCCGCTGGCGTCGTCCTCGACCTCGGCGGCCTCCAGGACGGTGGCGACCGCCTCGGCGGCCCGCTCGATCCGTCCTGGGCCGGTGCCGACCGGGACCCGGGCGGCCGCGCCGGTGCCGACCAGGGTGCCGGCCGCCGAGCGCCAGACAAAGCCGTCGTCTCCGACCAGATCGAGCGGGTCGAGCCCTTCGGCGAGCAGGATGGCCCGGCTGACCAGCCGACCTGGCGCCTGACGCGCCGAGGGACCGGGCTCGAGCCGCTGGGACCCCCGGGTCGGCTCCGGCCCGGGGTCCGCCATTGACGTCATAGCGCCATCGTAGGGGCGGGATGCGTCGTCGCGCGACTCAGGCGCCGGCGCGGGGCACAGCCGGGCGGCCGGCACCCAGTTCGCGGGACAGCCCGCGGGCCGCCTCCTTGACCGCGGAGACCGTCTCGGCCGCCGGCCCGTCGGGCAGCAGGCGCTCGACCGGGCCGGCCAGGCCGATGGCGCCGACCACCGCCCCCCGGTTGTCGAACAGGGCGGCGGCGATGCCGGCCTCGCCGACGATCGCCTCCTGGTCCTCGACGGCCACGCCGGCCTCGACCACCGCCTCCAGCTCGGCCTCGAGCACCTCCCGGCTCGTCAGGGTCCGCCCGGTCAGCCGGGGCAGCGGCGCGGCCAGCAGGTCGGCCTGGGCCTCCGGCTCCAGGTAGGCCACGGTCGCCTTCCCCAGCGCGCACGCGTGCCAGGGGATCGACGCCCCCACCTGGAGGATCTGGAGGGAGTTGTCAGGCCGGAACACGTGGTGGACGAGCAGCACGTTGGCGCCGTACAGGACCCCCACGTGCACCGCCTCCTGCGCCCGTCCGGCCAGGGTCTCGGCCCACAGCAGGGAGCGGGCCCGCAGCTCGTTGTTGTCGAGGAAGGCGTTGCCGAGCTGGAGCAGGGCCGGGCCGAGCCGGTACTTGCCGGTCTCGAGGTCCTGCTCGACCAGCTGGTGGGCCTCCAGGGTCCGCAGCAGCCCGTACACCGTCGCCTTGGCCAGGCCGAGCCGCTCGGCCAGCTCGGTCACGCCGAGGCGGGCCGACTCCGACCCCAGCGCCTTGAGGATCCGGGCCGCCCGCCCGACCGACTGGATCACGGCCCGCTCACCGGGCGCCTGGCCTCGCTCGCGAACCGCTGGGAGCGGTCGGCGAGCACCGCGTCGGCGAGGGCGGCGAACATCAGGGCGGTCGAGGTCGCCCCCGGGTCCTGGTGGCCGACGCTGCGCGGGCCGAGGTAGGACGCGCGGCCCTTGCGGGCCTGGAGCGGGATGGTGTCCCGCATCCCCTCGGCGGCCGCCTCCCTGGCCCCGCTGACCGCCGTCTCCAGCGAGCCGCCCATGCGCAGCTCCAGCTCATAGGCGCTCAGGGCCGGAGCGAGGGCGTCCACCATGGTCTTGTCGCCGGGCGAGGCCGCGCCGATCCGCTGGACCCCTTCCAGCGAGGCCCGCAGGGCGTCCAGCAGCAGCCGCGGCCCGAAGCGCTCGGCGTCGCCGAGGGTCTCGCCGGCCTGGAGGAAGGCGGTGCCGTACAGCGGCCCGGCGGCCCCGCCGACGGTGGAGACGAAGGTCCGACCGGCGATCTTGAGCAGCTGGCCGGCGCTGGCCTCCTCGGCCGCCCCGATCCTGGTCATGACGGCGGTGAAGCCGCGGTGCATGTTGACGCCGTGGTCGGCGTCGCCGATGGCGGCGTCCAGCTGGGTCAGGAAGTCCCGCTCCGCCTCAAGGCGGGCGGCGACCTCGGTGAGCCAGAGCCGCACGCAGGCCGCGTCCACGATGCCGGCTGCCTCCCGTCGGGTTCCGGGCAATGAACCCGCCCATGGTACTGCGACGGCGGCCCCCGCCCTCATCCTCCCCCTCCGGAGTCCTTGACCTTGGTCATGGTGGCCGCGTCCCGGGCTGCCTGGTCGACCTCGTCCAGGCTGGAGCCGGTGCTGGCCTGGATGGCGGCGACGACGGCGCCCTCGACGACCGGGGCCTCGGCGATGCGGACCCGGTGCCGGGTCTCCTCCTCGACCAGCTCGTCGATGGCCAGCTGGGCCGAGAGCACGGCCGACCCGAGGTCGACCAGGACCAGGACCCCGTCGCCCTCGTCGGCGGCGGCGATCGCCGCCGCGATCAGGGTGGCGTCGGTGCCGATGCCACCGTCGTCGGTGCCGCCCGCGGCCCGGATACGCACCTGGCCGGCCATCTGGCCGGCCAGCTCGACCACGCCCTCGGCGATCTTGGCCGAGTGGGACACCACCACCAGGCCCACGGTCACGGGCCCTCCACCTCCTGACCCCCCGGCTAGCGTTCGATCATGCCGAACACCGTTAGGTCATTACGCACTTCGGTTGCTTGCGTTGTCAAGAGGTGGAGGGCGCCGCCCAGTTCCGCGGTGCGGCCTAGGAGTCGCCGCCCCGCACGTACTTGAACGAGACCTTGAGCCGGGTGCGGTAGGCCCGGACCCGGCCGTCCTCGATCTGGAGGTCGAGCTCGACGACCTCGGCGATCCGCAGATCTCTGAGCGTCTGGGACGCCGTCTCGACCGCGGCTGCCGCCGCCCGCTCCCAGGACTCGGAGCTGGTCCCGACCAGCTCGGTGACCCGATAGACGCTGTCGGCCATCACGACCATCCTTCCGGCTGGGCGGCCCGCTGCTGGCCGCCGGCTGCCGCCTACCGTATATCGTCGTGGGGCTCGCCCGAAGGAGGACCTGATGGCCGTGCTGGCGATGACACCGGAGGTCCGGGAGCTACGCGAGCAGGTCCGCGAGCTCATGGACCGGCTCGTCTACCCCAACGAGCCCCGCCTCGACCGCGAGGACGACGAGGCCGGGGCGCTGCTCAAGGAGCTGCGGGCCGAGGTCAGGGCGGCCGGCCTGTGGGCGCCCCACATCGGCCCGGAGGCGGGCGGCAGCGGCCGCGGGTTCGTCGCCTACGCCTTCCTGAACGAGCTGATCGGCCGCAGCGCCTGGGCGCCGCTGGTCTTCGGCTGCCAGGCCCCCGACGCCGGCAACGCCGAGATCCTTCAATCGTTCGGCTCCTCCGAACAGCGCCAGCGGTGGCTGGCGCCGCTGGTCGCCGGGGACGTCCGCTCGTTCTTCTCGATGACCGAGCCGGAGGTGTCCGGGTCCGACCCGACCGGGCTGCGGACCACCGCCGTCCGCGACGGCGACGACTGGGTGATCGACGGCCACAAGTGGTTCAGCTCCGGGGCCGAGGGGGCGGCGTTCGGGATCGTCATGGCCGTCACCGACCCCGGGGCCGAGCCGCACCGGCGCATGAGCCAGATCGTCGTCCCGGCCACCGCCCGGGGCGTCGAGATCGTCCGGGCGATCCCGGTCATGGGCCACCGGGGCCGCGGCTGGAGCACCCACTGCGAGGTCCGCTACACCGCGGTGCGGGTCCCGGTGGCCAACACCGTCGGCGAGCCCGGGGACGGCTTCCGCATCGCCCAGAAGCGGCTCGGCCCGGGCCGCATCCACCACGTGATGCGCTGGCTCGGGCAGATGCAGCGCGCCTTCGAGCTGATGTGCGGCTACGCCCTGCGCCGGGAGGCGTTCGGCGGGCCCCTGGCCGGCAAGCAGACGGTGCAGAACTGGGTGGCCGACTCGGCCGCCGAGATCCAGGCCTGCCGGCTGCTCACCCTGGACGCGGCCGCCCGCATCGACCAGGGGGACGAGGCCAGGGTCGAGATCTCGGCGGTCAAGTTCTACGCCGCCCGGGTGCTGCACGACGTGGTCGACCGGGCCCTCCAGACCCACGGCGCCCTCGGCCTGACCGACCAGACCCCGCTGGCCCGGATGTACGCCGACGCCCGGGCGGCCCGCCTCTACGACGGCCCCGACGAGGTCCACCGCATGGTCGTGAGCCGCCGGGTCCTGCGGGCGTTCGAGCAGGGCGCCGTCTGGGACTTCGCCGACGGCGGCCCCCGTTATTTGGTATGACTCGCCGGGAACGCGCGCTCCTGCGCCGGTTGGGCCCGGTCTGAGGGGGCCCGGAGGGGGGACCGATGCCTCCAGAGCATGACGACACCCGCGAGCGCCAGCTCGCCGCCCTTCGCCGCTATATCTCCGACCTCGACATCCGCCGCCAGCACAACGGCCAGGCCAGGCTCGTCGAGGAGCGGCGGCGGCCCGGCTGGACCTGGCTCCTGGTCACGCTGGTCCTGATGGGCGTCTCCCTGGCCGGCGGGGTGGCCATCGGCGGCAACCGCGACGCCGTCCGCGACCCGGCCAGCTCCTCGGGGGTCACCACGAGCAGCGTGGCCGCCTCCGCCACCGCCTCCCCCGAGTGCGTCGAGGCGGTGGTGCGGGCCAACAGGACCATCAGCCACGCCGTCCTGGTGTCGGCCGCGCTGCGCGAGCACACCGAGGCGATGAACAAGCTGCGCGACGGCAAGCCCGACCCCGAGGCGGCCGTGAAGGCCGGCACCCCGTCCCTGATCGCCGGCTCGGCCGAGTCGGCCAAGTTCGACGTGGCCCTGGCCGACTACCGCAAGGTGGTCGACCGCTGCCAGCTCCAGACGCCCTGACCGGAGTCAGCGGGGCCGGGCGCTGCCAGCGAGCCACCTGGACCAGGACATGTTCCAGTCGGCGACGCCGAAGCTGTTGCCCGGGCGTTTGGGCGAGCCTCTGACCTCGACCACGTCGCCGCGGCGGGTCTTGCCGAAGAACCAGGCGGCGTTGGCGGTGGAGAGGTTGACGCAGCCGTGGGAGACGTTGGCCGAGCCCTGGGAGCCGGTCGACCAGGGGGCGGCGTGGACGAACTCGCCCGAGTTGGAGATCCGCACCGACCAGGCGACCCGCTGGTAGTAGCCGCCGGGCCCGTTGCGGGGGATGCCCACGGTCGAGGAGTCCATCACCTTGACCTGGTTCTTCTCCAGCACGAAGTGGACGCCGTTGGTGGTCGGGTAACGCTCGCGCCCGGTGCTGACGGGCAGGACCCGCAGGGTCCGCCCGCCCGAGGTGACCTTCATGCGGTGGGTCCGGACGTCGACCACGCTGATGCGGCGCTCGCCGACCCTGAAGCCGATGGTGCGGTCGGCCACACCCCAGACCCCGCCGCCGGCGTCGGTCCCGGCGAGGCGGGCCCGCAGGGTGACCTTGGACCCGGTCGGCCAGTAGGCCTTGGGGCGGTAGTGGACCTCGTTGTCGGCGAACCAGTGCCAGGCCCCGGTGACCGGCTTGGAGGAGCTGACCTCGAGGCGCCGTTCGACCGCGGCCCGGTCGGCCACCGGCGCGCTGAACCAGACGCCGATGGGCAGGCCGACCCCGACCGTCTCGCCGTCGAGGGGCATGACCGAGGCTCGCAGCTCGGCCCGGGGCCTGAGGGTGGTGAAGCTGCTCTGGCGGCGGGTCGGGGCCCCGGCGTCGTCGGCCGCCTCGGCCACCACCCGGTAGCGGGTCGCCGGGGCCAGGGCCCCGGTGCTCACCCAGCTGCGCCCGTCGGCGGCCAGCTTCCCGTCCAGGCGCTTGCCGGCCCCGGTGACCCGCACTGCCCGGAGCCGCCCCTCCTCGGCCACCACCCGCGCCTTGGCGTCCAGGGCGACCCGGGCCGCCCGGTTCTCCGGGGTCACGGTCAGCCGCACCGGCGCCGCCCTGCTCGCGCCGCCGTCCGTCCTCGACCCTCCGGCGCCGCCGGCCGCGCCGTGCCGGTCGCCCGACCCCCCGCCGGCGACCACGTACAGGCCGCCCGCGGCCAGCGCCACGACCACCACGGCGGCCACGACCAGCCACGGTCCTGCGGGAACGCGCCAACGAGTCATCGCCCCCCGAGTGTACCCGGGGCCCCCGGACCGGACTTGAAGCGGCAGCCCGCTTTGGTAGGCTTCGCCGGGTTCGGACGACGCCCGGGGCGTGGGTGCTCCGGGAACCGGGAGCCGGTCCCAGGAGAGGTAGCCCCGATGCGGCGCGCCATCATCGTCGTCCTCGCATGCTCGCTGCTGCCGGCCGGCCTGCTGGCCCAGCAGGCCGCCGCCGACCCGGTGGACGTGCCCGGGCTGGAGGGGCCGGCCAACCTCGACCGGGACGCGAACGGCATCGCCCACATCCGGGCCGGGTCGCGCCACGACCTGTTCTTCCTCCAGGGGTGGGTCCACGCCCAGGACCGGCTGTTCCAGATGGACGTGCGCCGCCGCCAGGCCGACGGCACCCTGGCCGAGCTGCTCGGGCCGGCCGCCCTCCCGACCGACGTGCAGCTGCGGACCATCGGGCTGCACCGGGCGGCCGCCCGGTCGCTGCCCGCCCTGTCCGCCGACGCCCAGGCGGTGCTGGCCGCCTACGCCGACGGCGTCAACGCCTGGGTGGCCGGCCACCCGCTGCCGCCCGAGTACGGGGCCCTCAGCCTGACCTCGGTGCGGCCCTGGCGGGCCCTGGACAGCGTGGCCATCGGCAAGCTCCAGTCCTTCGGGCTCTCGTTCGACCTCGACACCGAGCTCACCACCGCCCTGCTCGGCTACCAGCAGGCCGGGCAGGCGGCCGGCTTCGACGGCACCGCCCTGTTCTTCCAGGACCTGTGGCGCTCGGAGCCGTTCACCGACGCCTCGACCGTGCCCGACGCCACCCGGGCGGCCCCGGCCGCGACCACCTCGGCGGCCCGGCAGGCCGCCCGGGCCACCGGGCCGGCCACCGAGCGGCTGGCCGCCGCGGGCCGGCTGGCCGAGCGCTACGCCGCCCTCGCGGCCAAGGTGCCGCTGCTGCGCCAGGCGCTGTCGCATGACCGGGGCCAGACCGGCTCCAACCAGTGGGCGGTGTCGGGCCGCCTTGCCGCCGGCGGCCACCCGCTGCTGGCCAACGACCCCCACCTGGGCCTGGACGCGCCCTCGACCTTCTACCCGGTCCACCTCCAGGGCGGCCAGACCGACGCCGTCGGCAGCGGCTTCGCCGGGACGCCCGGGGTGATCGTCGGCAACAACCGCTTCATCTCCTGGGGAGCCACCGTCAACCCGATGGACGTGACCGACACCTACGCCGAGCAGGTGCGGCCCGACCCGTCGTCGCCCAGCGGCCTGGCCACCGTCTACCAGGGCCAGCTGGAGCCGGTCATCCCCATCCCCGAGACCTTCCGCCAGAACAACCCCGGGTCGGGCACGCCCGACAACCTCACCGTGGTCCCCGCCGGCGGGGCCATCCCGCCGGCCACCCTGATCGTGCCCAGGCGCAACAACGGCCCCATCATCCAGCTCGACCAGGGCGCCGGGACCGCGCTCAGCGTCCAGTACACCGGCTTCAGCGCCACCAGGGAGCTCGACACCTTCCTGATCTGGGACGACGCCCGCAACCTGGCCGACTTCCGCCGGGGCCTCGAGCTGTTCGACGTCGGCGGCCAGAACTGGGCGTACAGCGACGTCGAGGGCAACATCGCCTACTTCACCAGCGCCGAGCTGCCGCTGCGTGAGGACCTCCAGGCCGGCACCGTCAACGGCCTGCCGCCGTTCTTCATCCGCAACGGCACCGGCGGCAACGAGTGGCTGCCGGCCCGCAACCCCCAGCCCGGCCAGGCCATCCCCTACGAGATCCTGCCGTACGAGGAGATGCCCCAGACGGTCAACCCGCCGGCCGGCTTCTTCGTCAACGCCAACAACGACCCGGCCGGCGTCACCCTCGACAACGACCCGCTGAACCAGACCCGTCCCGGCGGCGGCATCTTGTACCTCAACAACGGCTACGCCGGCATTCGCGGCGGCCGGATCACCGCCCTGCTCCGGGCCGAGCTGGCCGGCGACGGCAAGGTGTCGTTCGCCGACTCCCAGCGCATCCAGGCCGACACCGCCCTGGTCGACGCCCAGTTCTTCGTCCCCCACCTGGTCAAGGCGCTGGCCAGGGGCGCGGTGGACAGCGACCCGACCCTGCGCGGCCTGGCCCGCGACCGGGCCGTGGCCGAGGCGGTCGGCCGCCTGGCCCTGTGGAACCGGCGCACCCCGACCGGCATCCCCGAGGGCTACGACGCCGCCGACGTCGACGGCCAGCGCCAGCCCCCGACCCGCCTCGAGCAGGCCACCAGCGCCGCCGCCACCATCTACGCGGTCTGGCGCGGCCAGCTCGTCCAGGGCGCCATCGACGCCCGCCTGGCCCCCTTCGGCGTCCCGGTCCCCGACGGCGAGCGGTCCCTGACCGCCCTCAAGCACCTGCTCGAGACCTTCGGCACCAGCCGGGGGGTCGGCGCCTCCGGGATCGACTTCTTCGCCGTCGACGGGGTCGCCGACGCCGCCGACCGCCGCGACGTCACCCTGCTCGGGGCGGTCAAGGCCGCCCTGGCCAAGCTGTCCGGCCCCGACTTCCAGGCCGCCTTCGGCGGGTCGGCCGACCAGGGCGACTACCGCTGGGGCCGCCTCCACCGGGTCACCCTCGACCACCCCCTGGGCGGCCCCTTCAACATCCCCACGGCCTTCGGCGCCTTCCCCGCGCCCCTCACCGGCCTCCCCGGCATCCCCACCGACGGCGGCTTCGAGACCGTCGACGCCTCCACCCACAACATCCGCGCCGACGCCACGAACGAGTTCGGCTTCGGCGGCGGCCCCGCCAACCGCTACGTCAGCGAGGCCCGCGCCCCCGGCGACATCCACGCGGAGTCCAGCCTCCCCGGCGGCACCAGCGGCGTCCCCGGCACCCCGTTCTACGTCAACCTGCTCCCGGAGTGGCTGACCAACGACACCTTCACCTGGGAGCAGGCCACGCCCTGACGCCGGCCACGGCCTGATCGACCGCTCGACTCGGCCGGCGGCAGAATGGGGGCGTGCCCGGCGGCCTGCGCATCGCCATCCTGGGCCCGCTGGAGGTGCGGGCCGGTCCTGGCCTGCCCGTCGAGGTGGCCGGGGCGCGGCTGCGCCGGCTGCTGCTGCGCCTGGCCCTCGACCCTGGGCGGGTGGTGACCTCGGCCCAGCTGGTCGACGCGGTCTGGGACGACCACCCGCCGGCGGGTGCGGCCAACGCCCTGCAGACGCTCGTCTCCCGGCTGCGGCGTCTGCTCCCGGGGGTGCTCGAGTCCTCGCCGACCGGCTACCGGCTGGCCGTGGACGCCGAGGCCGTGGACGCCGTCCGCTTCGAGGCGCTGGCCCTGGCCGGCCGCCAGCAGCTGGGCCGCGACCCGGACCGGGCGCGGGCCCTGCTGGGCGAGGCCCTGGCCCTGTGGCGAGGTCCGGCCCTGGCCGATGCGGCCACCGCCGCCTTCGCCGAGCCGGCCGTCGCCCGCCTGGACGGGCTGCGCCTGCAGGCCGTCGAGGACCGGGTCGAGGCCGACCTGGCCGCCGGCGCCACCGACCGGCTGGTGGCCGAGCTCGAGGAGCTGGTGGCCGCCCATCCGCTGTCGGAGCGTCTCGGCGGCCAGCTGGTGCGGGCCCTGGCCCTACGAGGGGCCCAGGCCGACGCCCTCGGGGCGTATGCGCGGCTGCGGGCCCGGCTGGCCGACGAGCTCGGCATCGACCCGACACCGGAGCTCCAGGCGGTCCATGTGGCCGTGCTCCGCGGCGAGCTGGCCCCGACGGCGCCGGCCACCCCCGGCGGGCCGAAGGCCGAACTCGCCGACGGCCCGCCCCTGGCCCGCACCAACCTCCGCTCGCCGATCACCAGCTTCGTCGGCCGCGGCGACGACCTCACCCGGATCATGGAGGCGTTCGCCGGGGCCCGCCTGGTGACCCTGACCGGGCCGGGCGGGGCGGGCAAGACCCGGCTCGCCGCCGAGGCCGCGGCCAGGCTGCTGGAGCGGATGCCCGACGGCGTGTGGCTGGCCGAGCTGGCCTCGGTGGCCGACCCGGTCGACCTCCCCCAGGCCGTGCTGTCGCTGTTCGGGGCGCGTGAGCAGCGGCTGCTGGCCGCCCCGGGAGCCGCCGCCGTCGCCCCCCTCGACCGGCTGGTCGAGGCGATCGGCGGCCGGAGGGTGCTGCTGGTCGCCGACAACTGCGAGCACCTGGTCGAGGCCGTCGCCAAGCTGGTCGACCACCTGCTCGCCCGCTGCCCGCGGTTGTCGGTGCTGGCCACCAGCAGGGAGCCGCTGGGCATCGCCGGGGAGCTCCTGCACCCGGTCGGGCCGCTGGCCGTCCCCGACGGCGCCGTCTCCCCCGCCGAGGCCCTGGCCTATCCAGCGGTGCGGCTGCTGGCCGACCGGGGCGCGGCCGCGCGGCCCGGGTTCAGCGTCGACCAGGCGACGCTGGAGCCCGTGCTGAGCATCTGCCGGGCCCTGGACGGCATGCCGCTGGCCATCGAGCTGGCCGCGGCCCGGTTCCACGCCCTCTCCCCGGAGCAGGTCGCGGCCCGCCTCGACGACCGTTTCCGGCTCCTGGCCGACGGCCGCCGGTCCATGCTGGGCCGCCACCAGACGCTGCGGGCCGTGATCGACTGGAGCTGGGAGCTGCTGGGCGGCGCCGAGCAGGTGCTGCTGCGCCGGCTGGCGGTGTTCGCCGGCGGGGCCACCCTCGAGGCGGCCGAGCGGGTCTGCGCCGGTCCGGGCCTGGCCGGCCCGGCCCCCGACGAGGTGCTGTACCTGCTGGCCGGGCTGGTCGACAAGTCGCTGGTGGTGGCGGCCGAGCTCGACGGCGGCGGGGTCCGCTACCGGATGCTGGAGACGGTCCGGGCCTATGGGGCCGAGCGGCTGGCGGCGGCCGGCGAGGACGAGGCCCTGGCCCGGGCCCACGCCGGCTACTTCCTGGAGCTGGCCGAGGCGGCCGAGCCCGAGCTGCGCCGCCGGGACCAGCTGCGCTGGATGGCCCGGCTGGCCGCCGAGCGCGACAACCTGCACGCGGCCCTGCGCTGGGCCGTCGACAGCGGGGAGGCGGCCACGGCCCTGCGGCTGGCCGCCGCCCTCGGCTGGTACTGGTTCCTGACCAGCGCCCGGGCCGAGGCGCTGGACTGGACGGGCAAGGCGCTGGCCCTGCCCGGCGAGGTCGGGACCGCGGCCCGGGCCCAGGTCGTGGCCTTCCAGTCCCTCACCACCGTCTCCGGCGGTGTCGACCTGGGCCCGGCCCTGGAGCTGGGCGCCCAGGCGGTGGCCCTGGTCGACGCCCTGCCCCCGGACGAGCCACGTCGCTCCCACCCGGTCCTCGTCATCCTGCCCGCCCTGATGGCCATGTTCGGCAACGACCACCTGGTCGCGTACGACCGCCTGGTCGCCAACTACGGCCACCCCGACCCCTGGATGGCCGCCATGGCCCACCTGCTGACCGGCGCCCTCTCGGTCAACCTCGGCGAGGCCGGCACGGCCGAGCGCGAGTTCGACGAGGCCCTGGCCAGGTTCCGGGAGCTGGGCGAGCGCTGGGGGACCGGCCAGGCGCTGGTCGCCCGGGCCGAGTTGCGGAGCAGCCGCGGCCACCCCGAGGAGGCCATGGCGGCGCTTGGTGAGGCCCGGGAGGTGCTGGCCGGGCTCGGCGACCGCGAGGACGTGAGCCAGATCCTGATCCGCACCGCCGGCGAGCGGGCCCGGGCCGGGCAGGTCGACCAGGCCGAGGACGACCTGGAGGCGGCCGACCGGATCGCCCACGAGGTCGGCGCCGAGGACCAGAAGCTGTACGTCCGCCTCATCCGGGCCGACCTGGCCCGCTGGCAGGGGCGGTTCGAGGAGGCCCGGGAGCTGCTGGACGGCGCCATCGCCGACTACCGGCGCGGCGGCTTCCCGGTCGAGCAGGTGCACGCCGTGGCCCTGGCCGCCCGCGGCCACATCGAGGTGGTGACGGGCGACCTGGAGGCGGCGCGGGGCTGCCGGGACCAGGCCCTCCGGGTCGCGCTGGCCACCCGCGACCGGCCGGTGATCGCCCGGGTGCTCGGGCTGGCGGCCGCGATCGACCTGGCCGGCGGCGACGCCGGACGTGCTGGCGAGCTGCTCGGGACGGCCGAGGTGCTGCGGGGCATGCCCGACGAGGCCGACGTCGACCTGCGCCGGGTGCGGGAGGCCGCGCGGGCCGCGCTCGGCGACCGGGGCTTCGCCCTGGCCTTCGGGCGCGGGGCCGCGCGGCCCCGCGAGGAGGCGCTGGCGGCGCTGGCCGCCGAGGTCAGCTCCGCCGCCGGAAGGCCCGCAGTGCCAGCGGAGCGCACACCGCCCCGATAGCGGCCGCCCAGGCCAGCGCGCCAAGGGCGGGGGCGGCGACCTCGCCGCCGACCAGCAGGCCGCGGACGGCGTCGACCAGCAGGGTGGCCGGGTTGACGGCCGCCCAGGCCTGCATCCAGCCGGGCATGGTCGACACCGGCACAAAGGCGCTGCTGGCGAAGGTCAGCGGGAACACGACCACGAACCCCAGCATCATGACCTTCTCCGGCTCGTCGACCAGCATGGCGACCAGCACCGGGAGCCAGGAGAAGGCACCGGCGACCACCACCAGCAGGACCACGGCCCCGAGCACGCTGACGGGGTTGGTGTGGAAGCGGAACCCGAGCAGCGTCCCCACCCCCAGCAGGATCGCCATCGACCAGAGCTGGCGGACCACGTCGGCCACGATCCGCCCGGCCAGCGGGGCCGAGCGGGCGATGGGCAGGCTGCGGAAGCGGTCGAACACGCCCTTGGTGATGTCGGTGTTGACCGCCACACCGGTGTTCATGGTCAGGAACAGGGCGTTCTGGCAGATGATGCCGGCGAGGCCGAACTGGAGGAAGGCCTTGGGCGAGCCGGCGATGGCGCCGCCGAAGACGTAGGCGAACAGGGCCACGAACATCAGCGGCTGCAGGCTGAGGTCGCCCAGCTCCATGGGGTTGTGGCGGATCTGGACGAGGCTGCGCCAGGCCAGGGTGAGGATGTGGCGGGCGGCGTCCAGCGGCCCGACCCGGTCCTGGAGGGCCGTTGCCGGAGGGCTGGCGGGATGGGTGATGGTGGTCATGGTGGTCATGCGGCACTCCGGTCGTCGTCGGGTTCGGTGGCCTCGTCCACGGCGTGGTGGCCGGTGAGGGCGAAGAAGACCTCGTCGAGGCTGGGCTTGCGCAGCGACAGCTCGGCCACCGCCACCCGCGCCTCGGTCAGCCGCTGGAGCACCGCCTGCGGCAGCCTCGGGTCGCTGACCTGGGCCGACACCGCCTCCGGGGTGACCTCGGGGGCGGCCCCGGACAGGTCGGTGACGACCCTGGCCACCACCGGCACGTCGGCCGCACTGACCGGGCTGACTGTCAGGACCTGCCGGCCGACCTGGGCCTTGAGCTGGCCGGGGGTGCCGACGGCGACGACCCGGCCGCGGTCGATCACCACCACGTCGTCGGCCAGCTGGTCCGCCTCCTCCATGTACTGGGTGGTCAGCAGCACCGTGACCCCGTCGCTGGTGAGGGCCCGGACGACCTCCCACAGCTCGCTCCGGGCGCGAGGGTCGAGGCCGGTGGTCGGCTCGTCCAGGTACAGC
The DNA here is from genome assembly GCA_030152105.1 of Actinomycetes bacterium. The sequence continues at coordinate 2,966 of JASLIH010000238.1, read as the reverse complement.
ACGCGAGGCCGGCCGACCAGGCTGGCGGCCAGGTCGAGCCGGCGCCGCATGCCCCCCGAGTACGTCTTGACGGCCCGGCCGCCGGCGTCGGCCAGGCTGAACCGCGCCAGCAGCTCGGCCGCCCGGCCCCGGGCGCCGGCTCGCGACTGGCCGAGCAGGCGGCCGATCAGCAGGAGGTTCTCGATGCCGGTGAGGCTCTCGTCGACGGCCGCGTACTGGCCGGTCAGGGCGATCAGCTGGCGGACCTGCTGGGCCTGGGCGACCACGTCGTAGCCGCCCACAAGGGCCCGGCCCTCGTCCGGCTTGAGCAGGGTGGCCAGAATGCGGACCGCGGTGGTCTTGCCGGCCCCGTTGGGCCCGAGCACGGCCAGGACGCTGCCGGTCCGGGCGGCCAGGTCCACCCCGTCAAGGGCGGTGGTGTCGCCGAAGCGCCTGACCAGGCCGTGGGCCTCGATGGTGTTGTCCATGACGCTCCCTTGGTTGGTTCCTCGGGAGCATCCTGCGCGGGCGCGCTGACACGCCGGTCACATCCGGCTGACACGCCTAGATCTGGGCCGCGAACCCCTCAACGGTCGACTCCTGGGAGCGTTCGCCGCGGGTGAGGCGGCGGTAGACCAGGAACCCGAGGGCGATGGCCAGCAGGGAGGAGAACAGCATGATGGTGGCCAGGGCGTTGAGGGCCGGGGTGGGGCTGGAGCGGGCGCTGTTGTAGATCTTGACCGACATGGGCTCGGAGGCGGCGTCGGCCGACAGGTAGCGGACCAGCACGAAGTCGTCGATGACGTCGGCGAAGACCAGGACGGCGCTGGCGAAGATGGCCGGCGACAGCAGCGGCAGCAGGACGTGGCGCAGCGCCTTGACCGGGCTGGCGCCGAGGTCCATGGCCGCCTCCTCGTACTCGTTGCCGATGGACAGCAGGCGGGCCCGGCAGATGATCACCGGGTAGGAGAGCTGGAAGGTGACGAGGCCGAGCAGCTGGGCGGTGGTGCCGAGCTGGACCGCCTTGAGCAGGTTGGTGAACAGGAACAGCAGGGCCACGGCGAGGATGATCTCGGGAAGCACGAACGACAGCAGCATCTGGAAGTTGAAGCCGGCGGCCAGGCGGCCGCGCCAGCGGTCGAGGCCGATGGCGAAGGCGACCCCCAGGGGCACCGCGACCAGGGTGGTGAGCACGGCCAGGCGGAGGCTGTGGAGCAGGGCCCGCTGGAGGTCGGGGTCGTGCCAGACCGACAGCACCGGGTCCTCCCAGTACCAGCGCAGGGAGAAGCCCTGCCAGCTGGAGCGGGAGCGGCCGGAGTTGAACGAGAACCAGACGGCGATCGCCACCGGCAGGACCGACCAGGCCAGGTAGCCCCAGACCAGCGCCTCCAGCAGCCGTGGCTTGCGCCACGGGTCGGTCAGCCACCGTCTCACCGTCGGCTCACCTCCCCGCGTCCCGGGCGGCCCGCCCGGTGGAGCGGATGTAGCCGAGCATCGGCACCGCCAGCAGGACCATCATGACCAGGACGAGGGCGGCGGCCTGGCCGCCCTGGCCGGGGCTGCCGATGGCGTCGTTGATCAGGTTGCCGACCATCGAGGTCCGGGGCGACCCCGACAGCAGGTCGTTGGTGAAGTAGTCGCCGAACATGGGCAGGGCGGTCACGACCAGGCCGGCCAGGATGGCCTGGCGGGACAGGGGCAGGGTGACCAGCACGAAGGTCCGGCGCCGGCTGGCCCCGAGGTCGCGGGCCGCCTCCAGCAGCCGCTGGTCGACCCGGTCCAGCCCGGCGTACAGGGCCAGGACCATGTAGGGGATGTAGCCGTAGACCAGCCCAAGGGTGACGGTGACGGGCTGGCCGGCCAGCCAGGGGAACGGCTCGGCCAGCAGCCGGGTCGACACCAGCAGGCGGTTGACCATGCCGTCGTTCTCCAGCAGGTTGACCCAGGCCAGCATGCGCATCATGTAGCTGACCCAGAAGGGGGCCAGCAGGGCGACCAGGAGCAGGCCCTTGCGGCGGCCGGCGTAGCGGGTCACGTAGTAGGCGACCGGGTAGGCCAGCAGCAGGCACAGGGCGCTGGCCGCGACCACGTACAGGAAGGTGCGGACGAACGCCGGTCCCAGGAAGCCGCCGGGGCCGAAGACCCGGTCGAACAGCAGCTGGAACTGGAACGGGTTCCACTGCACCGGGTTCCACACCGGCACCGGGTTCCGGAACAGCGGGTCGACGGCGCCGAAGGCGATCGACAGGACCACGTAGAACGGCAGCAGGAACAGGACCACCAGCCAGACCATGCCCGGGACGGCGAAGGAAGGCCAGAACCAGCGGGGGCGCCAGGCGCCGGCACGGGCGGAGGCGCGGCGCGCACCCCGCCCGTGCGGCAGCTTCGGCCCGGGGTCGCCGGGCGGTGGAGCCGGCCGGGGCGGGGCCTCGCTGGTCGCCACCGGCTAGGCTCCGGCCTTGAACTCCTGCCAGGCCGCGTGCCAGCGGTCGTCGACCTCGCCGGGCAGCTCCAGGTAGCGGTAGCCGGTGTCGAAGTAGGCGGGCAGCACGGTGGCGCTCTGGAGGTTCTTGGGGAGCAGCTCCTGGCTGACCAGCTCGGCCGGGTCGAGCTTGTTCAGGGGCGGCTGGTAGCCGTTCCAGCTCATGTTCTCGACGGCCACGTCGTAGTCGAGCAGGTGGTCCATGAACAGGTGGCCCAGCACCGGGTTCTTGCCGGTGCGCAGCAGCACGATCAGGTCGCTGTTGACCGGCCCCTTGCCGTCGGACGGGAACCAGTAGCGCATCACGTCGGCGCTCTGGCCCTTGGGCATGTAGTACTGGGCGTTGACCATGTCGCCCGACCAGGCCTGGGTGATCCAGGTCTTGGCCTCGGGCAGGTCGATGTAGTCGTTGGTGTTGACCCGCGGCCGGACCGCCTTGGCCAGGGCGACCAGCTGGTCGCGGGCCATGTTGAGCTGGGCCTGGTCGCCGGTGTTGAGGTCGGTG
>JASLIH010000205.1 GCA_030152105.1 Actinomycetes bacterium | reverse complement strand
GGGCCTGGACGGCCACGCCAACACCAACCAGGAGCTGGTGGCCGCCGCCCGGAGCCAGATCGCCAGCCTGCGGGCCGGCCAGCCCGCAGCCGACGAGCAGCGCGACGCGCACCGCCGACCGACTCGGCCGTAGCGCGACCTAGGAGGGAGACAGTCAGATGAGCGCGCAAGCGGGTTCGCCGATCAGTACCTACTTTCGAGTCTGCGACGGGGTGCGGGTGAGGTTCGCCGATACCAGGGCCGACGCCGACAGCACCGTGCTGCTGCTGGCGCCGTGGCCCGAAAGCCTCTGGGCCTTCCGTCGCATCTGGGACCGCGTTGCTGCTGTCGGACGGGTGGTCGCCATCGACCTGCCGGGATTCGGCCACTCCGACGGTCGCCCGGAACTGATCGCCCCGGACACCTCGGGAGCGTTCCTGGCCCGTCTGATCGACGAGTGGGGCCTGGGCGCTCCCCACGTCGTCGGCCCGGACATCGGCACGGCCGCGGCGCTGTTTCTTGCCGCGAGGGCGCCGGAGCGGGTCACGAGCTTGACCGTCGGCGGCGGCGCGGTCCGCTTCCCGATCGAAGCGGGCGGTGCGCTCAAGGAGATCATCGAGGCGCCGAGTCTGGACGACGTGCGCGGGCTGGATGCCAGGACCAACATCGGCTACGCGGTCGAGCCGGGTGCCGCGAGCGACCGCGAGCCCGACGTCCACGAGGACTATGTCAGCGCTTATGACCTCGGGCGCTTCGCGGAGTCGGCCCGGTTCGTGCGCCAGTACCCCGAGCAGAACCCGGTGTTGGGTGACCTGCTGCCGAAAATCACCACGCCGACCCAGATCGTGGCCGGGCGCGACGATGACCTCGTGCCGTGGTCGAACAACCAGTACCTCGGCGACCTCCTCCCCAACAGCGAGCTCCATCCGCTCGACGCCGGTCACTTCGCGTGGGAGCAGGCAGCCGAGGAATACGGGCGCCTGGTTGTCGACTGGGTCAGCGGCGGGTATCGGCGCGTCGCAGCTGGCTAACTCATCGCCGCCGCGGTCGGCGACGCGCTGCGGCGATACGTGGTCGTGGAAGTCGCCCGAACACGAACGGTGTCGCGTTTGACGAGTCGTCGAGGTTGACCGACGACGCCGCCATAGACGCCTCCGATCGGAGTGTAATAGGGGTCACTGGGTGCGGGGTCGATCGATTCATGACCTCGATGCTTAGGATCGTCGCCGACCAAGAGGCCGGGCGTCTGGTCCATGAAGTACCGACCGAGGAGGCTCGATGAGGTTGCCAGCCCGTCGGGGTGCCCCTCACAGGCGGAATTGAGAAGCAGCCGCACCGATACGATCGTTGAGGCACACAGCCATCGACAGAATCTTCAACGACCGTGCGACCCTGGAGGCGGCCTCCCGTGAGCCGATAGCCCCTCCGCACCTCCTCGACAAGGAGTGACCATGACCCCTGCGCCGACCGGGCTCCCCATGCCCGGATACGAACTGGTCCATTCGGCTGACGGCTACCTGGCGCGGATCCATGCCCGCGGGGCGGCGGTGCTTGCCAGCCCGAGGATCAACCGTGGGACGGCATTCAGCTTGGAGGAACGGCGCGAGCTGGGGCTGACGGGACTGTTGCCGTCGGGCGTGTCGACGCTGGAACGGCAAGTTCGGCGGACCTACGCGCAGTACCGCTCGCAGGCGAGCGACCTCGCCAAGTGGGTGTACCTGGCGAACCTACGCGACCGAAACGAGGTGCTGTTCTACCGGCTCCTGTCCGAGCACATCGAGGAGATGCTGCCGGTGGTCTACACCCCGACGGTGGGGATGGCGATCGAGCGGTTCAGCCACGAGTTCCGCCGCACCCGCGGCGTGTATCTGTCGGTCGACCGCCCAGAGGAGGTGGAGATCGCGCTGCGCAACACCCAGCTGGGCGCCGAGGACGTCGACCTGCTCGTGGCCACCGACGCCGAGGGCATTCTCGGGATCGGCGATCAGGGCGTGGGCGGGATCGAGATCGCCGTCGGCAAGCTCGCGGTCTATACCGCGGCGGCGGGCATCCATCCCAGCCGGGTGCTGCCGGTGATGCTGGACATGGGCACCGACAACCTGACCCTGCTGAACGACGAGATGTACCTGGGCGAGCGGCACGCCCGAGTTCGCGACGAGCGCTACGACCAGCTGGTCGACGCCTACGTGACCGCGGTGGCCAAGCTGTTCCCCAACGCGATGCTGCACTGGGAGGACTTCGGCGCCTCCAACGCTCGCCGGATCCTGGACCGGTACGCCGGCGAGCACTGCACGTTCAACGACGACATGCAGGGCACCGCCGCCGTCGTCCTCGCCGCCGCCTTCTCCGCCGTTCGCGCCGCCGGGACCCGCCTGCGCGACCAGCGCGTGGTCATCCACGGTGCGGGGACGGCCGGACTCGGTGTCGCGGACATCCTGCGCGACCAGATGGTCCGAGAGGGCCTGTCACATGAGGAGGCCACGGGTCGGTTCTGGGCGCTGGCCAGCAGCGGGGTCATCGCCGACGACCGCCTCGAGCACCTCCGCGACTTTCAGGTGCCCTACGCCCGCCCCTGGTCCGAGGTCGCTGACTGGTCCCCGGCGGGAACGCGGCCGGGTCTGGCCGACGTGGTCCGCCGGGTGGAGCCGACCATGCTCATCGGCACCTCGACCCAGGCCGGGGCGTTCACCGAGCCGGTCGTGCGGGACATGGCCGCCCACTGCCCGCGGCCGATCATCATGCCGCTGTCCAACCCCACCTCCAAGACCGAGGCGCTGCCCGCGGACGTGCTGCGCTGGACCGACGGCCGCGCCCTGGTGGCAACCGGGAGCCCGTTCGCGCCGGTCACCCACGACGACGTCACCTACGAGATCGCCCAGGCCAACAACGCGCTCGTCTTCCCCGGCCTCGGGCTTGGCGTGACG
>JASLIH010000181.1 GCA_030152105.1 Actinomycetes bacterium | reverse complement strand
GCACCAGAAGCGGGAGGGCAACAAGCAACAGCAGCAACTTCCGCATGAGGCCTCCTCGGGATGGGCGAGGTGTCTCCTCGAGATCGCGGCGACAACTGGGGCGCTGGGACGAGGTGGTCGACCGGGTCCGCTGGCCAGAGGGAGGACCGGGGCACTGGCGCGCCCCGGTCCCGATCCTCACCCCACGGTCGCCGTGGTCCGCATCCAGGGATGGATGAGGCACTCGAAGCGGTGAACTCCCGGCGGAAGCGCTGTGGTCGTCACCGTGCCCCCGGGCGGCACCAGCGTCGCCGCGAAGGCCCCGCCGGGGAACCCCGCGCACTCCGGCACCGGGGTCAGCCCCAGGAGGTCGTTGAGCACGGCGATGCAGCCGCCGCCGAAGTTGGCGACCTCGGTGAAGGTGTGGTCCTCGCCGCCGCGGTTGTGGGCCTGGAGGGTGCCGCCGGCGCCGAGCTTGAGCTGGCCGGGGGCGAAGCGCCAGGCGGGGGCGCGGCCCTGGGCCAGGAGCTGGCCGATGAACGCCTGGAAGGTCGTGGTGCCGTCCTTGACGCAGGTGCCCGGGCCGATGGCGGCGTTGAAGGTCGCCGGGTCGCAGTCGTCGAGCACCTGGACCTGCCTGGTGGCGCTGGCCGCCGAGGCGCCGGTCACAGGCACCAGGAGCAGCAGCGCGACCACCCCGGCCATCGTGGCCAGACGTCGCTTCAGCTGAACCCTTCGAGATGGCATCCTGTCTCCCTTCTCCAAACCGTGAGCGGTTGGAGCCGCCAGTCGGACCGGTGCGCTGGTCGAGAGCTGTATCAGGGCCTTCCCTTCCTCGCGCACTCTGCGCGGCTCTGTTGACGCAACCCCATGAGCCTCACCTAGTCCCTTGCGTTCGCTTGGCGCCGGTCGAGGTCTGTTCTCGCCGCCCTGTCGGAGCGTGCTAGTGGACCTGGCCGCGGATCTCCCCACCGGGGAAGTCCCCAGGGCCGGTGTTGGGCGGGTCCACCCCGTCGTTGGTGTGCACGTTGACGTAGGTGGCGCCGCTGTCGATAGCGGCCAGCACCGCCGCCAAGTTGGTCCAGCCGCAGGCGTTGCCGGGGTCAGGGGCGGTGATCGTGCCCTCGGCCAGCGTCCCGTTCACGCGGCCGCCTGCGGGCGCCCCCATGAACAGGGTCACGCCGATGGGGCCGTTGACCCCGACGGCCCCGCAGTGGATGTGGGCCATGAACGGGTTGTCGATGTTGGCCACATTCAGCTTGAACGCCAGCGCCGTGCCGTCCTGGCGGAGCTTGAAGGTGGCCACGCCCCTGGCCTGGGTGTCGCGCGCCGGGACCTCCCGGGCGCCGGAGAGGGTGGCCACGAAGTTGTCCCCGGCCATCGCCGCTGGCGCCAGCGACAGCAGCCCCAGCGCCAGCGCTAGCATGCCCACCAGCACGATCGTTCTGCGCATCGGTGCCTCCTTGTCCGCCTCTGGCCCAGGACGCCAACCGCACCCTCGGACACCAGGGCACTAACCTCGGCTCAAGTTGGTGTCGCCCAACTCCTGTGATGAGGAACGCCCAGCAGGCCAGCGGCGTTTCGGCGGGGCACGAGGCGCGCAGCCGAGGCCGCCCCCTGGACCGCTCGACCCGGTCGCGGCTCGACCTTCCAGCGCTTGGACGTTGCGATGGGGGCCACGCCGCCGCCGATCTCTTCGTCGGCGCCGACAACGAGCCACTCCACCAGGTTCAGCCTTGACGACAGCGCACGGGCGCGGCCGCTCACGGCGACGACAGCGGCCGGCATGGCGACCTCTTGGAGGACGGGGAGGCAGCATCTTGACCAGGCGGCGAGGACGACAGCTTGCAGTCAGTCAACCAGCGGACCGGTCGCCCGATTCCCCATCGGCGAACCAAACCCCGTCATCAGATGCCGCTCGGGGTTCACCCGCCCACCGCACAAGGCCAGCCCAGCCAAGCCCGCGTTGTGCAACCCGTTGGTACGCGTCAACGCACCCACATGGGGTGCTGGCTAGGGCCAGCCCTGCTCCTCCAGCGGGCTCACGACCGCCTCGTTGACCACCAGCGCCGCCGGCGCCGCGGCCAACCATACGATCAGCGCCGCCACCTCCTGCGGCGGTAGCGCCCGGCGGGCCGGCGGCCGCTCCCCCAGGGTCCGCTCCCGCTCGGCCGGCGACCACACCCCCCAGCTGGTGGCCATCGCCCCCGGATACAGCACACAGGCCCGGATGCCATCCGCGCGGCCTTCGGCGGCGAGCGCCTGGGTCAGCCCGGTCAGGGCGAACTTGCTGGCGCAGTAGGCGGCCGCGCCTGCCCAGCCGCGCTTCCCAGCCACCGAGGAGACGTTGACGATCGTGCCCCCACCGGCAGCCCGCATGTGCGGCAGGACCGCCTTGGCCAGCACGAACGGTGCCCGCAGGTTGACCGCCACCACCCGATCGAAGTCCTGGACGGCCAGCTCGGCCACCGGGCCGGGCACGTCGGTCCCGGCCGCATTCACCAGCACATCGACTCGGCCCAAGGCCTCCACCACCCGGGCCACCGCCCCGACCAGCGCCTGGGCGTCGGCCAGGTCGGCCACCACCACCAGCCCCCGGCCCCCGGCCCGCGCGACCTCGGCCGCGGCCTGCTCCAGGTCGTGCTGGCCGCGGGCCAGCACGGCCACGTCCGCGCCGGCCTGGGCCAAGGCGACCGCGGTCGCCCGGCCAAGGCCGCTGCTGGCCCCGGTCACCAGCGCGACCCGGCCGGCCAGCGACCCCACAGGAGTTCCCGGCTCGGTCACCTGGTCACCCTCCGCTTCTGCTCAGCCCCCCATCCCATACCCCAGGCCGACCGTGGGCTACCAGCACCCGGCCGGCAGCTCAGCACCCCACCGCCCTCTCCGCAACACCCTGGTACGCGTCAATTCCATCGAGTGACACAGCAACCATCGTCCGCCTATCAGCCGTCGTCCAGCAGGCCGCAGCCTGTCAGCCTCGGACGGCCGGGACCGCTAGGTAACCGGCCTGGACCTGGACCCAGCCATGATCGCCCGCGCCCGCGCTAACGCTGATCGTCTCGGAAATGGGGACGGCCGCCGGCCGGAGTTTCTGGTCGGTGACGTGGCCGCGTTGGCGTTTCCCGACCGATCCTTCGACTGGTCGTCAGCACTCTGTCGATGCACCACTGGGCCGACCCGGCGGCCGGCCTGGCCGAGATCGGCCGCGTGCTGTGCCCCGGCGCCCGAGCGGTTATCTGGGATCTGCGGCCCGGCGTCCGGCCCCATCTGTTCGGACCACGCCACGCGCACATCCCCGATCCGGTCGACCACACGCATGGTCCCCCTCGAAGTGGTGAATGTGACGCCCTGGCGCTGGCCCTGGAGGTTCACCCTCACTCAGCGGATCGAACTGGCCCGCGCCGACCGGTCACCCTCTTTGAGTCCACCTTAGCTTGCATTGGTGGTCATTCCGGCGGCTGCCATCCCGACAGGGATCGGGACCACCACCTGGCGCTGGGCGTCATGTGGGTGCCTGCCCCCGCCGGCTGGGTCGTGGCTGCTGGGTCGGCAGCGGCCGGTCACGACGAGCCGGGTTGAGGGTCTGGGGCGAGCCGGGCTCCCCCTGGGGGATGACGGCGTCCGGTCGCTGCGCTCGCCGCCCGACCACCAAGTGTCGCCTTGGGGCCGACGACGGACACGGCCTGGGCGCCTATCGTCGACGGTGTACC
>JASLIH010000163.1 GCA_030152105.1 Actinomycetes bacterium | reverse complement strand
GACCGACCTGGAGCGCGTCGAGCGTGAGCGCCGCCACCTGCTCGGCCAGCTGATCACCGCCCAGGAGGAGGAGCGGCGCCGGCTGGCCGGCGACCTGCACGACGACGCCGTGCAGTCGCTGACCGCGGCCCGCATGCACCTGTCGATCCTCGACCAGGTGGTGGCCCGGCCCGCCGGGGAGGCCGCGGCCACTGTCCAGCCGGTCCTCGACCACGTCCACGAGAACCTCGAGCAGGGGCTGGTCGCGGCCCGCACGTTCCTGTTCAACCTGCGGCCGCCGCTGCTGGACAGCGCCGGGCTGGAGCCGGCCCTGCGCCAGCAGCTGGCCAAGCTGGCCGAGCGGACCGGCTGCAAGACCGAGGTCAACTGGCTGCTGGAGGAGCGCCTGGACCGCGATCTCGAGATGGTGGCGTTCCGGGTGGTGCAGGAGGCCCTGGCGAATGTGGCCAAGCACGCCGACGCGAGCACGGTGCGGGTGTGGGGCGAGCGCGAGGGGTCGATGGTGGTGATCGCGGTCGCCGACGACGGCGTCGGCTTCGACCCCCAGGTGGCCGGCGAGCGGGCGGCCGCCACCGGGCATCTGGGCCTGCGGTCGATGGCCGAGCGGATCCAGACCGCCGGCGGGCAGCTGGAGCTCAGCTCCCAGCCCTACCAGGGCACCCAGGTGGTGCTGCGCCTCCCCGGATAGCGGGCGCTCAGCCTTCGGCGGGGTGGCGGGCCGGGCGCAGGCGCCGGCCGACGAGGGCGCCGGCGCTGGTCACGAGCTCGCGATGGAACCGGTCGGCGGCGGCGGTCAGGTGGGCCAGCTCGTCGGGGGCGAACTGGAGATCGGCGGCGGCCGCGTTGGCCTCGACCTGGGCGACCGACTTGGCCCCGGGGATGGCCACCACCCCCGGGTGGTGGACGACCCAGGCCAGGGCGACCTGGGCCGGGGTGGCCTGGTGGGCCGAGGCCAGCTCGCGCAGGGCCGACAGCACCGGCTCGGCCCGGCGCAGGTTCTCGGCCGAGAAGAGAAGATTTCTCGCCCGAACCCCGCCGGGGGCGGTGTCGGCGGTGTACTTGGCGGCCAGCACCCCCTGGGCGAGCGGGCTGTAGGCCACGATCAGCCGGCCGGCGGCGGCCGCATGCGGGAGGAGCTGTCGCTCCGGCCTGCGGGCGAGCAGGCTGTAGCGGACCTGGTTGGAGACGACCGGGCTGCCGAGGGCGGCCTCGGCGGCCTTCCAGCGGCCGAGGCTGTAGTTGCTCACCCCGACCTGGCGGACCAGGCCGCCGGCCTGGAGGGTGCGCATGCCGGCCATGGTCGAGCGCTGGGCGACCAGCGGGTTGGGCCAGTGGACCTGGTACAGGTCGAGGTGGCCGGTGCCGAGCCGGGCCAGGCTGCCCCGGGCCGCGGCGGCCACCCGGTCCCTGGTCGGCCAGGTCGGGGTGATCTTGGAGGCCAGCACCACCGACTCCCGGGCCCCGGGGCCGGCCAGGGCGCGGCCCAGCAGCCGCTCGGACTCGCCGCCGCCGTACAGCTCGGCGGTGTCGATCAGGGTGATGCCGAGGGAGCGGGCCCGGTCGACCACGGCGAGGGCCTCGGCCGGGCCGAACTGGGAGCCCCAGCCCCATTCGGGGGAGCCGAACTGCCAGGCGCCGAGGCCGATGACCGACACCCGCAGGCCGCAGGCCTCGACGTAGCGCACGCTGGCGTCCCCTCCCACAGGCGGCCCTCGGGCATGCAGCATTCCGCGACCCCGGCGCTCGCAAACCCGGAAGGGGAAGCGGTCAGGCGGTGCGCCGGCCGGCGAAGGCCCGCAGGTCCAGGACCGGGGCCATGGTCGCCCGGTCGGGGGCGGCGGCCCGGGGGCGGGAGGGGGCGAGGAACCCGATGGCCGGGACCGGCACCGACTCGGCGACGGCCAGGGTCTCGGCGACCTCGAAGAACAGCTCGGCCAGGCCCAGGTGAAGGGCGGCGCAGACGGCCTCCAGGACCTCCGAGGAGGCCTCCTTGCGGCCCCGCTCGACCTCCGACAGATAGGTCAGCGAGACCCCGGCGGCCTCGGCGACCTCGCGCAGGGTGCGGCCCTGGTGCTGGCGGCGCCGGCGCAGCGCCTCGCCGACCGCCTCGCGCAGCTTCACCGGCCGACGACCTCGTCGACCAGGCCGTACTCGAGCGCCTCGGCGGCCGAGAACCAGGTGTCGCGCTCGGTGTCGCGGTGGATGCGCTCGACCGGCTGGCCGGTGGCGTCGGCCAGCAGCTGGTCGATGCGGGCCCGCTGGCGCAGGATCTCCTCGGCGGCCCGCTCCAGGTCGGTTGCCTGGCCCTGGAACTGGCCGGCCCACGGCTGGTGGATCAGGACCCGGGCGTTGGCGGTGGCCCGCCGGCGGCCCTTGGTCCCCGAGGCCAGCAGCACCGAGGCCATCGAGGCGGCCATGCCGGCGCAGGTGGTGGCCACCGGGCAGGTCAGCTGGGCGATGGTGTCGACGATGGCCAGGCCGCTCAGGACCTCCCCGCCGGGCGAGTTGATCCGCAGCTCGACGGGCTCCTCGGCGTCCTCGCCCTCCAGGTACAGCAGCCGGGCCATGACGTCGTTGGCCCGCTCGGTGTCGATCGGCCCCGACAGCAGGATGACCCGGCGCCGCAGCAGCCGGTCGACCGGGTCGATGGGCCGGTCGAAGGACTCGGTGAAGGTCCCGATGCTCATACCGAGCACGGTACCGGACTCGCCGGCCCCCGACGACCCGTTCCGCCCAGGGCGAACCCGGCGGCGGCCGGGTTAGGATCGGGCCGGTTCCACCACGGCGACCCGAGAGGCGACCCGAAAGGCGGCCATGGCCAGGTTCCACACCGTCGAAGGCTTCGCCATCGTGGCCGGCTGGGGCGTGCTGTTCCTGTTCGGGATCGGCCTGTTCATCACCAGGCGCGACGCCGGCCGCGTCTACTGGGGGCTGCTGACGGTGCTCCAGGTGCTACTCGGCGTCCAGCTGCTGGCCGGGCTGGTGCTGCTGTTCAGCGGCGGCCGCCCGCCGCTGCTGCACTACTTCTACGGCGCGGTCTTCCCGGCCCTGGTCCTGGGGGTCTGCCACGTCTTCACCCGGGGCCTGGAGAAGCCTCCCTACCACCTGTTCTTCACCATCGGGGCCTTCTTCGTGTTCGGTCTCACGGCACGGGCCCTGATGACCGGGCTCGGGATCGGCTGACCGGTGACGCCCAACCGGCTACTCTATCGTTCAACCCTCCGACCCGCCCGATTTGCAAGGATCCCGCCCGGACCACTACATAGAGGCAGCGTCCACTCCGACCCGAGGATGGCCATGCAGCCCCGTCGTCGCGCTCCCGCCGCCCGCTGGTTCGCGCTGGCGGCCCTCGTGCTCATCGCCGCCGGGTGCACCCCCCAGAGCGTCACCGAGCAGGGGCGGGCCGCCTACAGCCTCTACAACCTGTTCATGTACATCGCCGCGGTGGTCTTCGTGGTCGTGTCGGGACTGGTCATCTGGTCGGTCATCCGCTACCGGCGGCGCGACGACGAGCTGCCCACCCAGACCCACGGCAACAACCGCCTCGAGCTCACCTGGACCCTGATCCCGACGGTGATCGTGCTGGTCCTGTTCGTGTTCACCATGCAGGCCCAGAACAAGGAGCTCGACCAGTCCGGCAAGGCCGACGTCAACATCACCGTCACCGCCTTCCAGTGGAGCTGGCGCTTCACCTACGAGGGCACCGGGGCCGAGGTCCTCGGCTCCCCCGGGCAGGTCCCCGAGATGGTCGTGCCGGTCGGCCAGACCATCCGGATCAAGCTGATCTCGGCCGACGTGGTGCACTCCTTCTACGTGCCCCAGACGCTGTTCAAGCGCCAGGCCATCCCCGGCACCGACAACTTCTTCGACCTCACCTTCGAGAAGACCGGGCTGTTCCACGGTCAGTGCACCCAGTTCTGCGGCCTCCAGCACGCGGACATGGTCTACCGGGTCCGGGTCGTCACCCAGGGCGAGTACCAGAGCTGGCTGGCCGCGGCGACCCGGCGCGGCGCGGCCGGGCAACCGGGAACCTAAGGAGCGACAGGCGACACCATGGCGACCACCGAGCTGCCCCTCCCCGCGCTCCCCGAGGCCCACCACGAGGAGCCCAGCGGCGGCATCGTCGACTACCTCACCACCGTCGACCACAAGAAGATCGGCCTGCTCTACATCTTCACCGCCTTCGCCGTCTTCCTGGCCGGGGGGCTGCTGGCCCTGCTGGTCCGCTGGGAGCTGGCCACCCCGGGGCTCCAGGTCATGGGCGAGAACACCTACAACCAGGTGTTCACCATGCACGGCACCCTGATGATCTTCCTGTTCGCGGCCCAGGTGACCACCGGCCTCGGTAACTACCTGGTCCCGCTGCAGATCGGCGCCGCCGACGTGGCCTTCCCGCGGGCCAACGCCATGTCGTACTGGCTGTACCTGTTCGGGGTCCTGATCGTGGTGTCGAGCTTCTTCGTGGCCGGCGGGCCGGCGGCGGTCGCCTGGACCGCCTACGCGCCCCTGTCGACCAGCGAGTTCTTCCAGGGCACCGGCATGGACCTGTGGATCATCGGCCTGGCGGTGGTCGGGGTGGCCGGCATCCTGGGCGCGGTCAACCTGGTCACGACCATCTTCCGGATGCGCATGCCGGGGATGACGATGTTCCGGATGCCGCTGTTCACCTGGGGGGTGCTGGTCAACCAGCTGCTGATCCTGTTCGCCTTCCCGCCCCTCACGGTGGTGTTCGCGCTGCTGTTCCTGGAGCGGAACTTCGGGGCCGAGTTCTTCGACCCGACCGCCGGCGGCAGCCCGCTGCTGTACCAGCACATCTTCTGGTTCTTCGGGCACCCCGAGGTCTACATCATCATCCTGCCCATCTTCGGGATCATCAGCGAGGTCATCCCCGTCTTCTCCCGCAAGCCGCTGTTCGGCTACCGGGCGATGGTGTTCGCCTTCTTCGGCATCGCCGCCCTGTCGTTCGGGGTCTGGGCCCACCACATGTTCGCCACCGGGCTGGTCTACCTGCCCTACTTCTCGATCATGTCGCTGCTGATCGGGGTGCCCACCGGGATCAAGGTGTTCAACTGGGTCGGGACCATGTGGCGGGGGTCGATCACCCTGTCGACGGCCATGCTGATGGCCCTCGGGTTCATCGTGGTGTTCCTGATCGGCGGGATCACCGGCATCTTCCTGGCCTCGCCGCCGATCGACTTCGCCGTCAACGACACCTACTACGTGGTCGCCCACTTCCACTACATCATGGTCGGGGGGCTGCTGTACGGCATGTTCGCCGGCTTCTACTTCTGGTTCCCCAAGTTCACCGGGCGGCGGCTGTCGGAGCGGCTGGGCCGCTGGCACTTCTTCACCTTCTTCATCGGCTTCAACATGACCTTCTTCTTCCAGTTCCTGGTCGGGCTGGACGGCATGCCCCGCCGGATCGCCGACTACGACATCGAGCGCTGGACCACGGCCAACGTGCTGTCGACCATCGGGGCGTTCCTCACCGCGGTGTCGGTGCTGATCTTCCTGTGGAACTTCTTCGTGTCGATCCGGCGCGGCCAGCCCGCCGGGGACGACCCCTGGGAGGGCAACAGCCTGGAGTGGGTGACCAGCTCCCCGCCGCCGTCCCACAACTTCCACCACCTGCCCGAGGTCCACTCCGAGCGGCCGGCGTTCGACCACCGGCACCGCGACAACCCGGCGTTCGCCGCCGCCCACACCGACCCCGAACGCAACCAGGACCGAGGGTGAGCCGATGACCGACGAGGCCGGAATCCTGCTGCGGGTGTCGATCTTCGGCTTTGTCGCCGGGGCCGTGTACTGGTTCCTCAGCTACGAGTGGCTGGGCACGGTCGCGCTGCTGCTGCTGGGCGCCGGGCCGGGCTTCGCCGGCCTGATCCTGGTCCAGGAGCAGCGCCACCGGGGCGGCACCGGGGAGTCCCGGGCCGTCGCCTTGCGCCGCCTGGCCGGCATCCCGCCCCAGGACCCGCCCGGCCCCGAGGACCTGGGCGCCGACGACCTGGGTGTGCTGCCCCTGCCCACCATCTGGCCGCTGGCCGCCTCCCTCGGGGTGGCCATGCTGTTCACCGGCCTGATCTACGGCCTGTGGCTGGTCATCCTCGGCCTGGGCCTGATCGTCTACGCCGCCTGGGGCTGGCTGGCCGCGGTCAACCGCGAGAACCGCTACGGCCGCATCCAGGCCGACACCGAGGCCCCGTCCCCCCAGTCGGGCCCGGTCTCGGACCCCGACCCCCACCCCAGCTCGGCCAGGCAGCCCGAAAGCTAGCCGCCGGTGCGGGTCGGCTCGCGCTCCCCGTCGCTGGAGGTCGGCTCAAGGGACGTCGTCTCGTAGCCGCCGTCGGCGGTGCGGCTGAGGCGGACCCCGGCGTTGATGTGGGCCGGGTGCAGGCGGGTCCGGCTGAGCCCCTTGCAGATCCAGTAGGTGGCCAGGAAGGTCAGGATGGGGGCGATCAGGATGCCCCACTGCAGGATGCGGGTGATGGTCTCGACCGAGACGTTGAGCAGGACCCCGAAGATGTCGTTGCCGCCCTCCAGGAACATGATGAAGAAGACCATCAGGCCGGCGGCGCCGATGCCGGTGCGGACCGGGGTGTCGCGGGGGCTGTCCAGGATGTGGTGCTCGGCCCGGTCCTTGGTGAAGCGGCGCTCGATCCACGGCCACAGGGTGAGGATCCCGAAGGCGATCCCGGGGAACAGCACCGCCGGCCAGAACACCTCGGAGATGGTGAAGCCGAACAGGTCCAGGTCCCAGGGCGGCCCCAGGCGCAGGGCGCCGTCGAGGAAGCCGATGTACCAGTCGGGCTGGGCCGGCGAGGTCACGTTGAACGGCTCGAAGGGGCCGTACTGCCAGATCGGGTTGATCTGGGCGACCCCGCCGAGGAGGGCGAGCACGGCGGTGGTGAACAGCAGCAGCGACACCGACTTGAAGGTCTGCTCGGGCCACAGCCGCTTGCCGACGACGTTGCGCTCGCTCCGGCCGTGGCCGGCGAACTGGGTGTGCTTCTGCAGCACCAGGATGGCCATGTGGGCCCCGACCAGCCCCAGCAGCAGGGCCGGGAGCAGCATGATGTGGAACACGAAGAGCCGCGAGATGATGTCGCCGGCCGGGAACTCGCCCCCGAACAGCAGGTAGGTGACCCAGGTGCCGACCACCGGGATGGCCAGGGTGACGGCGTAGAAGATGCGCAGGCCGATGCCGCTGAGCAGGTCGTCGGGGAGCGAGTAGCCGGTGAAGCCCTCGCCAAGGGCCAGGAACAGCAGCAGGATGCCGATCAGCCAGTTGACCTCGCGGGGCCGGCGGAAGGCGCCGGTGAAGAACACCCGGCACAGGTGGACGACGATGGCGGCCACGAACACCAGGGCGGCCCAGTGGTGGGTCTGGCGCATCAGCAGCCCGGCCCGGACCTCGAACGACAGCCGCAGCACCGAGTTGAAGGCGGCCGACACCTCGGTGCCCTGGAGGGGGGTGTACGGCCCCTGGTAGACGACCTCCTTGACCGACGGGGTGTAGAAGAAGGTCAGGAAGGTGCCGGTGAAGACCAGCACCACGAGGGCGAACAGGGCGATCTCGCCGAGCAGGAACGACCAGTGGTCGGGGAAGACCTTGCGAAGGGTCTTGCGGGCCAGGCTGGCCGTGCCCAGCCGTTCGTCGACGTACTTGAGCGACCGCTCGACCATCATCTGCTCATCGCCCCCGATCCCAGAACGCGGGCCCGACCGGTGCGGTGAAGTCGCCCTGGGCCACCAGGATATTCTCCTCGTCGACGCCGAGCAGCAGCTGGGGAAGGGGGCGGGCGGCCGGCCCGAAGAACGGCTTGGCCCCGTCCGAGACGTCGAACTGCGACTGGTGGCAGGGGCAGATCAGCGTCTGGCTCTCGGCCCGGTACAGCCCCACCGGGCAGCCGGCGTGGGTGCAGATCTTGGAGTAGGCGACGTGGGTGCCCTCGGGCACCCCGGCCAGGCGGTCGGGGGGCAGCTTGAGCGTTCCAGGACGGACGTGGATCAGCAGCGTCTGGGCGTCGGCGGCGCCCTCGTGGCCCTGGGGGAACACGGTCAGGAAGCCGTTCTCGGGGACCTGGTTGAGCGTGACCGGCTGGCCGTTCTCGTCGACCACCCGCAGGCCCCGCCGCCACGGGGTCACCTTGAGGCTGTTGCCGGGGGCCGGGCCGAGCGACAGCACCGGCAGCAGCAGGGCCAGCCCGAGCGCCCCGCCGGCCCCGGCGAGCAGCTTGACCAGCAGCGAGCGCCGGCCGAGGACCGGCCCGACCTCCTCGGCCAGGGCGTCCTCGAACGCCTGGCGGCCCGCCGGGCCGCTGGTCAGCTCGTGGCGCTCCTCGACGACCTCGCGGGCGTCCAGCAGGTGGTTGGCCCAGATGCCGAGGGCGACCCCGAGCGCGCCAAGGGCGACCGCGAACAGGATCCCCTCGATCTGGGTCTGGCCGCCGGAGAAGTAGACGACGAACAGCCCGATCCCGGCGACGATGGCCACGACCAGGGCGATCCCGGCGCGCCGTTCGGCCCTGCGCTGGTCGCCGGTCAGCTCGGTGTCAGCCGGTCCTTGCCCGGTCTGGCGGTCGACGTCCACCCGCTCGCTCCCCTGCTGGTCGCTGTCGGTCATGGCTTGGCGGTCGCTTCCAAGGTCTCAGCCGCGCCCGGCGATCCAGCGGGCGGCCGCGACCAGGATGCCGAGCCCGATCACCCAGGCCACGAACCCCTCGGGGACCGGTCCCTTGCCGCCGATGGGGGCGCCGCCCCGGTTGAAGGGCTCGGTGTGCAGGCTCTCGACGTAGGCGGCGATGTCGTCGACCTCCTGGCGGCTGGCGGCGGTGCCGAACTCGTAGTCGGCCAGACCGCCCCCGACCGGCATCTGCCCGGGGCCGATCTTGATCGCCTCGGCCACGTCCTGGGGGTGGACGTCCTGGAGGGACACGGCGATGTTCTGGCCACCCAGGGCCGCCCCGGCCCCGTTCATGCCGTGGCAGGCCGCGCAGGCCTGGCCGTACAGCTCGCGGCCCCGCTGGAGGTCGCCCCGGGCCGGGTCGACGTCGGGGATCTCGGTGTCCCCGACCGCCTTGCCGACGTAGGTGGCCAGGGCGCGGGTGTCCTCCTCGTTGAAGCGGGGCTCGCCGCGCTCGATGGCCGGGCCCTTGTTGTCCTTCCAGGGCATCCGGCCGGTGCGCACCGCCCAGTTGACCGCGGCCGCCCCGCCCACGTCGGCCAGCGAGGGCACGTCCGGGTAGTAGCTGGGCCCGTTCGGGTCGGGGCCGTGGCAGGAGGCGCAGGCGTTCTGGTACAGCTCGCGGCCGCGGGCGTTCAGGGCCGGGCTGTCGGCCGGCTGCTGCTGGGCCGCGGCGGCGGTGGCGCTGGCCGCCCTGGCGGCTCCCCGGGAGGTGGCGGCCCCGGTCGCCGGGGTCAGCAGCAGGGCGAGTAGGGCGATGCCGCCAAAGAGGATCGCGGTCCTGCGCACCCGGCTGCTCCCTTCGACAGGCCACCGTCTGTCCCCATGCTAAGTAGCGCGGGACGCGCGGGCAATTCCGGATCCACCAGCGATAGGCTCTTGGTGGGAACCGTCGCGACCAAGGGGGGTCGGTGGACACCGACGAGCTGACCTACAGCAGCTACCTGCGGGTCCCGGAGCTGCTGGCCCTGCAGCAGCCGCGCTCCCGGCCGGCCCATCCTGAGGAACTGCACTTCATCGTCGTCCATCAGGCCCTGGAGCTGTGGATGAAGCTGCTCCAGCACGACCTGGGCCGGATCGTCGAGCAGCTCGACGGCGACGGCTTCGGGCGGGCCCTGGCCCTGCTCGGCCGGGTCAACCACACCCTGGAGCACGCCCTGGACCAGACCCGCAGCCTGCACAGCATGCCCCCCTGGGACCTGCACCAGTTCCGCAGCTACCTGGGGACGGCCTCAGGCTCCCAGTCGGTCCAGTTCCGGGAGCTGGAGCTGCGCTCGGGGCTGCGCGAGCCCGGGTACCTCAAGGCGCTGGAGATCGAGTACGGCGGCCACCTGCCCGAGCCGCTGACCACCCGCCTGGCCCAGCGGTCCCTGGCCGACGCCCTCACCGGGGCGGCCGCCCGCCTGGGGATCGACGACCTCGCCGGGTGGGCCGACCTCTATGTCGACCCGGGCCCGCGGACCGACTTCTACCTGGTCTGCGAGGCCCTGGTGGACTACGACGAGCGCTGGATCCGCTGGCGCCAGGAGCATGTCGCGCTCGTGCAGCGTACCCTCGGCGACCATGCGCGGGGCACCGGCGGGATGGCCATCGCCTACCTGCAGCGGACCACCCGCTACCGGTTCTTCCCGGTCCTGTGGGCGCTCCGCGACGAGCTGGTCGTCCGCGGCGGTGGCCAGCTGGTCGGGCGGCCGGAGCACGAGACGAGCTGAAGGAGGCGCGGGCGGGTGGAGTACCGGCGGCTGGGGGCGAGCGGGGTCAGGGTGTCGGAGGTCGGGCTCGGCTCCTGGCTGACCTACGGGGTCGGGGTCGAGGCCGACCGGGCCCGGGAGTGCGTGGCCCGGGCCTACGAGCTCGGGGTGAACTTCTTCGACACCGCCGACGTGTACGGCCGCGGGGCTGCCGAGGAGGTCATGGGCGAGGCCCTGGCCGGCTACCCACGCTCCTCCTATGTGCTCGCGACCAAGGTCTACTTCCCGGTCGGGGACGGCCCCAACGACCGCGGCCTGTCCCGCAAGCACATCATGGAGTCCTGCCACGCCAGCCTGCGCCGGCTCCGCACCGACTACCTCGACCTGTACCAGTGCCACCGCTTCGACGACGAGACCCCGCTGGAGGAGACCCTTCGGGCCCTTGACGACCTGGTCCGCCAGGGCAAGGTCCACTATGTCGGGGTGAGCGAGTGGACCGCCGGCCAGATCGGCGACGCCCTGGTCCTGGCCGACGACCTGGGGCTGGACCGGCTGGTGTCCAACCAGCCCGAGTACTCGATCCTGCGCCGCCGCATCGAGGCCGAGGTGCTGCCCCTCTCGGCCCGCGAGGGGGTCGGCCAGGTCGTCTGGTCGCCGCTGGCCCAGGGGGTCCTGACCGGCAAGTACCGCAGGGGCCAGGCGCCCCCGCCCGACAGCCGGGCGGCGTCGCGCAAGATGGGCCCGTTCGTGGGCCGCTTCCTCACCGACGAGGTCCTGGACGCGGTCGAGCGGCTGCGGGTGGTGGCCGACGAGGCCGGCCTGAGCATGGCCCAGCTGGCCCTGGCCTGGGTGCTGCGCAGCGACACGGTGGCTTCCGCGATCGTGGGCGCGTCCCGGCCCGAGCAGCTGGAGGACAACTGCGCCGCCGCCGGCCGCCGCCTGGACGACGAGGTGCTGGCCGCGGTCGACAAGGCCGTGGCCGGCGTGCTGGAACCGTAGATGCTGGCCTTCATCCCGCCGCCGCCGACCAACGGGTTCGGCTTCGGCCCGCTGTTCTTCCACCTGTACGGGCTGTGCATCGCCGTGGGTGTGCTGGCCGCGTTCTGGCTGGCCAACCGGCGCTGGGTCCAGGCCGGGGGCAAGCCGGGCGAGCTGGAGCGGCCGGCCATCTGGGGGGTGGTGGCCGGCTTCCTGGGCGGCCGGCTCGGGTATGTGATCACCCACACCGGCGACTTCCGCGACAACCCGCTGGCCGTGTTCGCCATCTGGCAGGGCGGGCTGGCCCTGTACGGCGGGCTGACCGTCGGCATCCTGACCGGGCTGTGGGTGGCCCGCCGGCGCGGCCTGCCGGTGCTGCGGGCCCTGGACGCCGCCATCCCGGCGATCCCTCTGGCCCAGGCCTTCGGCCGCTGGGGCAACTACTTCAACCAGGAGCTGTTCGGCACCCCGACCTCGCTGCCCTGGGCCCTGCAGGTCGATCCCTCCCACCGGCCCGACCGCTACGCCGACTTCGCCACCTTCCACCCGACGTTCCTGTACGAGTCGATCTACAACCTGGCCGTTGTCGCCATCCTGCTGCGGGTGTCGGCCACCCGGCGGCTGCGCCCGGGCAGCCTGTCGCTGCTGTACCTGGTGCTGTACGGCGCCGGGCGGTTCGGGCTGGAGCTGCTGCGCACCGACACCACCTACCGGCTGGCCGGCCTGTCCCGCAACGCCTGGATCTCGCTGGCCCTGGTGGTCGGCGGGTCGGTCTGGCTGTCTCTGCGGGAGCGGCGCCGCCCGGCCGCCGAGGACGCCGGCCCCGAGGAGCCCGGACCTGAGGACGCCGGCCCCGAGGAGCCCGGCCCCGAGGAGCCCGGCCCCGAGGAGGCCGGCCCGGGCGGGGGCGACGACGCGGAGGAGCGGCAGTGGTCATCCTGAAGTCCCGGGACGAGATCGCCACCATGCGGCGGGCCGGCCGGGTGGTGGCCCGGGCCCTTGCGCGGGTGGCGGCCGCCACCCGGCCCGGGGTGACCCTGCGGGAGCTGGACGAGCTCGGGGCCAGGACCATCAGCCGAGAGGGGGCGACGGCCTCGTTCCTCGGCTACCACCCCCGGTTCGCGCCCACCCCGTTCCCGGCCAGCCTGTGCCTGTCGGTCAACGAGGTGATCGTGCACGGCATCCCCGACCGCCGCCGGCTGCGGGATGGCGACGTGCTGTCGATCGACTGCGGCGCGGTGGTGGACGGCTACCACGCCGACGCCGCCGTGACCGTGCCCGTCGGCGAGGTCGACCCGGCCACCCGGCGCCTGCTCGAGGTCACCGAGCGGGCCCTGTGGGCCGGGATCGAGCAGGCCCGGGTGGGCAACCGGCTGTCCGACATCAGCCACGCCGTCGGCCAGGTCGCCCACGCCGCCGGCTACGGCATCCTGGCCGACCACGGCGGCCACGGGGTCGGCCAGCTGCTGCACGAGGACCCGTCGGTCGACAACGACGGCCGCCCCGGCCGGGGGCCGCGCCTGCGCGACGGTCTGGTCCTGGCCATCGAGCCGATGTTCGTCGACGGCGACCCGGCCTATGTCCACCGCCCCGACGGCTGGGCCGTGGCCACCCGCGACGGCTCCTGGGCGGCCCATTTCGAGCACACCGTGGCCGTCCTGGACGAGGGCCCCGAGCCGCTGACCGTCCCCTAGGTCAGATGAGCCGGTGCGGGATCTCCTTGTTGAGCTCGCCGCGGTAGCCCCGGGGATCGTCGTGGATGGGCGACTGGTAGGCCTCGCCGAGGGTGCCCGCGCCCCACAGCAACAGCAGGACGGCGGCGATCAGCCGGACCACCCCGAGGGTCTCACCCGGCCAGACCAGCAGCGCCACCACCAGGGCCAGCGTCCCCAGGCCCCGGAGCAGGTGCAGCCACCAGTAGGGGTTGCGCCGTCGGTCGACGATGGCGCCGACCAGGTCGACCGAGGCCAGGCAGGCCCCGCCAACGACCAGGATGTAGAGCAGCGCCGTCACGGTCACGCCCGGCCAGGCGAGCACCACGATCCCGGCGCCCAGGACGCACAGCCCCGACAGGATCAGCCAGGTGCGGGCCCGGCGAGGGCCGGTGAAGGCGTGGACCAGCCGCATCACCCCCCAGCCGAGCAGGAACAGCCCGAGCGTCCACTTGACCAGCCGCAGCCCGGCCCCGGGGTTGACGAGCAGGACGAGGCCGCCGACGAGGGCCAGGAGCCCAGCCAGCCACAGCGCCCACGCCTGGGTGACCGCCTTGCCAAGCGGAAGCCGGCCCCCGGCCGCCGGCGTTCTTCCAGCCATCTCCCTCACCCCTTGTGCGCTGGCACGTCTGGCCGAAGCGTTGCCCATGCCAGGGGCGCCGTCAACACCCGTACGGGGTGAGATTGGCCGCCGCTCAGGCGACCGGGTCGCGCTCCAGGGGGCAGCTCATGCAGCGGGGGCCGCCGCGGCCCCGGCCGAGCTCGAAGCCGGGGATGGTCAGGACCTCGACCCCGTCGTCGCGCAGGCGCTGGTTGGTGTCGACGTTGCGCTCATAGGCGACCACCACCCCGGGGGCGACGGCGAGCACGTTGTTGCCGTCGTCCCATTGCTCGCGGGCGGCCAGCATCTCGTTGCCGCCGGTCTCGAAGGTGCGGATGCGGGGCACGTCCAGCACCCGGGCCAGGGTGGCGAACAGCTCGTCCTCGGCCCTGACCTCCAGGTGGCGGCCGGGCCCGGGGGTGACCACGAACGGCCGCATCTGGGTCCGCAGGCCCGGGTAGACGACGAAGGCGTCGTGGTCGACCTGGGTGAGGACGGTGTCCAGGTGCATGTAGGCCCGGACCTTGGGCAGCTCGACAGCGACCAGGGTGTCCAGCACCCCGGCGTCGAACAGCCGCCGGGCCAGGGCCTCCACCCCCTGGTGGGTGGTGCGCTCGCCCATGCCGACGAGCAGGGCCCGGTGGCCGATGACCAGGATGTCGCCGCCCTCGATCACCGCCGGGTAGTGGTCGATCCCGTCGCCGCCGTACCAGACCGGGAAGTCGGCGTCGGCGAACAACGGGTGGCGCCGGTAGACCGTCTCCAGGTGCATGGTCTCGCGCCGCCGCGACGGGAAGGCCATCGGGTTGATCGACACCCCGCCGTACATCCAGGCCGAGGTGTCGCGCATGAACATCTGGTTGGGCAGCGGCGGCAGCACGAAGGTGGTCGGGTGGAAGCTGGCCCCGACCAGCCCCTCGGGCCGGAACGGCAGGTCCTCGGGGATGACCCCGCCGATCAGGTAGGTGACCAGCTCGGCGGCCTCCAGCGAGTCGAACCAGGCCCGCAGCTCGGGAGCCAGCCCGGCCCCGAAGCCGTCGACGGTGACCACCCGGTCCAGCAGCTCCTTGCGGCCGCCCTCGTCGGCCAGGGCGGTGGCCAGCAGGTCGGCCAGCTGGAACACCTCGACCCCGCGGGAGCGGAGCACGTCGGCGAACGCCTGGTGCTCGATGCGGGCCCGCTCGGCCCACATGATCTCGTCGAACAGCAGGTCGGCGATGTTGGCCGGGGTCAGGCGGGCCAGCTCCAGGTCCGGGCAGTGCAGCAGGACCTTGCGGAGCTGGCCGATCTCGGAGTCGACCCGGAAGGTGCTCATGACCCGATCTTGACACCGGGCCCGGCTGGGCGCACAACCACATCCACAGCCCAGCGGAGGGAGAGCGCATGGCTCGCTACCTCATCGTCGCCCACCAGACGGCCGGGAGCCCGGAGCTGCTGGAACGGGTCAGGGCGCTGGCCGCCGCCGACCCGGCGGCCACCTTCACCCTGCTGGTCCCGGCCACCCCGACCGGCCACCTGCTCCACAACTGGGAGGAGGGCGAGGCCAGGCAGCTGGCCCGCCGGCGGGCCGGCGAGGCGATGGCGTCCCTGGCCGCCGCCGGGGTCCCGGTGGCCGAGGCCCGGGTCGGCAGCCACTCGCCGCTTGAGGCGGTCGGCGACGAGCTCCAGGCCCATCCCGGCTACGACCGGATCGTGCTCTCGACCTTCCCCCCGGGGGTGTCGCGCTGGCTCAAGGGCAACCTGCCGGCGATTCTCGAGCGCCGGTTCCGGGTGCCCGTCGACCACGTCACCTCGCAGGCGAGGATGCCGAGCTCCAGCTGACGGAGGCGGTCTGGCGAGCTCGAGGCCGGCGAGGTTAGCCGGGGTCGAGGGCGCGGCAGTGGACGGTGCCGTTGATGGGGAGCTCGGCGGCGGTGCCGATGCCGGGCTCGTCGTGGGTGGCGCCGGGCTGGATGGGGTCCTTGAGGCTGACGGCGCCGACGCCGACCCGGTCGCCGCTCGCGTTGAAGAGCACGGCCTCACACTTGTCGGGGCGGCCGGCCCGGGAACCGGCGTTGGTCACCCGGAACATGAGGCGGACCTGGTTCTGGCTGCCGGCGACCGGGCCCAGCACCGACACGCTGGCCCTGAAGGTCTTGCCCTGGTTGGAGGCCAGCTCGATGGTGATCGCCACCGCGGTGAAGACCAGGATGGCCACCACCATCACGATCAGGCCGGTGCCGCCGAGGATCTCGCGCTTGCGGCGGCCCGGGGGCGGCGGCTGCGGCTGGGTGGTGGAGGGCGAGCTGGACATCGTTGCCATCAGGCTAGCAGGAGCGGGGGCGCTGAGCCCGGGCCCGGTAAGGGAAGTGGGCCACCTGGCGGCCGACCGGGCCCGGGCGCTAGGGAAGCAGGGTGGAGACGACCGGGCCGAGGAGCTCGTCGACCGGGTCGAGGGGACCCTGGGGGGCGGTGGTGGGCGGGGACGTGGTCGGCGGTGCGGCTGGCGGGCCCCCGGCGCCCGCGCCGGCCGCACCGCCCCCGACGACCCGGGAGCGGGCCTGTCGCCAGGCTCCGGGCGGGACTCCGGAGCCAGGCCGGCCCGCTCACCGGGCACCAGGTGGGCCGGGCCGTTGGCCCCGGGCCAGCCGACGAGCGCGACCACGCCCCCGACCTTGGCCAGGGCCGCGACGAGCACGCCGAGCAGCAGCACGGCCGTCCGCTGGGTGAAGAACGGCAGGCGGCGCAGCCCCGCCTCCCAGTACAGCGGCAGCCGGTGCAACGCCCCGCGGATCGCACGCACGACCCGAACCCCCCTATCGGTCAAGCGGAATGTTCTTCACGAACCATCTACAGATCCGGCAGGGGAACACCAAATCGGCTGCCTGCTCGGCTACCATGAGCGGCTGACGACGACGTCCCGCCCATCCCCCGGGGTGCGACGCCGCCCCGGACCGACCCGAGGTGCCCACTCATGCCAGCCCCACGCACCCTGCTCGACAAGGTCTGGGACCGCCACGTGGTGGCGGAGCCGCCCGGCCTGCCGGCCGTCCTGTACGTCGACCTCCACCTGGTCCACGAGGTCACCTCGCCCCAGGCGTTCGCCGGGCTGGCCGCCCGCGGCCTCAAGGTCCGCCGGCCCGACCTGACCCTGGCCACCGCCGACCACTCGGTGCCGACTTCTGACCGGTCCCTGCCGATCCTCGACGAGCTGGCCAGGGCCCAGGTGGAGCGGCTGGAGCGCAACTGCGCCGAGCACGGCATCCCCCTGCACGGCATGCACAGCGCCCATCAGGGCATCGTCCATGTCATCGGCCCCGAGCTGGGGGCCACCCAGCCGGGCATGACGATCGTCTGCGGCGACTCCCACACCGCCACCCACGGCGCCTTCGGGGCCCTGGCCTTCGGGATCGGGACCAGCGAGGTCGAGCACGTGCTGGCCACCCAGACCCTGCTCCAGCGCCGCCCCAGGACCTTCGAGGTCCGGGTCGAGGGCCGCCTGGCCGTCGGGGTGACGGCCAAGGACGTGATCCTGGCCCTGCTGGCCGAGATCGGCGTCGGCGCCGGCACCGGGCACGTGTTCGAGTACTCCGGCCCGGCCATCCGCGCGCTGTCGATGGAGCAGCGGATGACCATCTGCAACATGTCGATCGAGGGCGGGGCCCGGGCCGGCATGGTCGCCCCCGACGACACCACCTTCGAGTACATGGCCGGCCGGCCCTACGCCCCCCGGGGCGAGGCCTGGGACCGGGCCCTGGCCGACTGGCGCACCCTGCCCGGCGACGACGGTGCCAGCTTCGACCGCACCGTCACCCTGGACGCCGGCCGGCTGGAGCCGATGGTCACCTACGGCACCAACCCGGGCATGGGCCTGCCCATCTCCGGCCGCGTGCCCGACCCCGAGCACGCCGGCGACCCGGCGGCCCGCCAGGCCCTGGCCAAGGCGTTGACCTACATGGACCTGCGGCCGGGGGAGCCGCTGCTGGGCCGGCCGGTGGACGTGGTCTTCATCGGCTCCTGCACCAACTCGCGCATCTCCGACCTGCGCCAGGCCGCCCAGCTGCTGCGCGGCCGCAGGGTCGACCCGCGGGTGCGGGTGCTGGTCGTGCCCGGCTCCCAGGACGTCAAGCGCCAGGCCGAGGCCGAGGGCCTGGCCGGGGTGTTCCGGGCCGCCGGGGCCGAGTGGCGCGAGGCCGGCTGCTCGATGTGCCTGGCCATGAACGGCGACCAGCTGGCCCCGGGCGAGTACGCGGTGTCGACCTCCAACCGCAACTTCGAGGGCCGCCAGGGCGCCGGCGGGCGCACCTTCCTGGCCAGCCCCCTGACCGCGGCCGCCTCGGCCCTGGCCGGCCGCATCGCCGACGCCCGCCCGCTCGTGGACCGGGGGGGTGCGGGGGCTCATGGAGCCGAAGGCGGCAGCCCCCCGATGGGATCGGGGGGGTAGGCGATGCCCGAGCCGCTGCGACCCTTCACCAGCAGGCTGATCCCCCTGCTGGTCGACAACGTCGACACCGACCAGATCATCCCGGCCCGGTTCCTCAAGGGGACCAGCAAGGCCGGGCTGGGCGAGGGGCTGTTCGCCGACTGGCGCTACGACGGCGACGGCCAGCCGAGGCAGGGCTTCGTGCTCAACCGGCCGGAGATGGCCGGCCGGTCGGTCCTACTAGCCGGGGCCAACTTCGGGTCGGGGTCGTCGAGCGAGCATGCCGCCTGGGCCCTGCGGGCCTTCGGGATCAGGGCCGTCCTGGCCCCGGTGTTCGCCGACATCTTCCGCAACAACGCCCTCAAGAACGGCCTGCTCCCGGTGGAGCTGCCGGCCGAGGTCCACGCCGAGCTGGCCGCGGCCGTCGAGGCCGACCCGGACGCCGAGGTCACCGTCGACCTGGAGGCCGAGACGGTCACCCTGCCCGGCGGCCGGGCCGTCCGGTTCACGGTCGACCCGTTCGCCCGCCAGATGCTGCTGGACGGCACCGACGAGCTCGGCTACCTGCTGTCGCAGGGGGCGGCGGTGGCCGCCTACGAGGACGCCCACCCGGCCCGGGTCGACACCACCGCCCCCGCCTGGGGTGGCTGAGGAGGCCGGTCCCCTCCCACCGGGGGACCCCCCCGGACCGCTGCCGGCCGCCCTGGAGCTCCTGCCGGCCGGCCCGGTGGCCATGCGCCTGGCCGCCCCGCCCAGCAAGAGCGTGACCAACCGGGCCCTGCTGTGCGCCGCCCTGGCCTCCGGCACCAGCCGCCTTCACGGCGCGGCCGCGAGCGACGACGCCGAGGCGATGGCCACCGCCCTGGGCGCCCTCGGCGCCGGGGTGGACCTGGCCGGCTGGACGGTGACCGGGACCGGTGGGCGGCCGGCCAGCCCGGGCCGGCCCCTGGACGCGCGGCTGTCCGGGACCACCATGCGGTTCCTGGCCGCGGCGGCCACCCTCACCC
>JASLIH010000090.1 GCA_030152105.1 Actinomycetes bacterium | reverse complement strand
CAGGCGGATGCGCTCCCCACCGACGTGAAGCGTGTAGCGCTCGTCGAAGGTGACATCGGGTACCGGCCGGGTCGGGTCGTTGTCGCGCGCCAGCAGCCGCTTGTTCTCCGCAGAGCCGACCCGCACTACGTCGCGGCCGAACAGTGACGAGGCGCCGACGTGGTCGGCGTGGTGGTGCGAGTAGACAAGGTAGGTCACCTGGTTGGACACACCGTTGGCAGTAGCGATCTGGTCGATCGCACGCTGCAGGTTGTGCCCGATGCCCGGGGGGGCGTCGAAGAGCACGACGCCCTCGCGGGTGGTCAGGAACGCCGCCTGGTAGGTGCCGTCGGTGACCCAGTACAGGTTCTTCTCCACCCGCCCGACGAAGTAGCCCTGCTCGTTGACGGCGGGGCCCAGCGCCGACGGGGGGATGGGGGCGTAGTCGGGCAGGGTTTCGGCGGACGCCGGGTCGGTGAGGGCGCCGCCGGTCAGCGTGGCGACCGCCGGGATGGCTGCGAGCGTGGCGCTGCCGGCGAGGAACGAACGGCGGCTTATGACGGGACGGGATGGCATGGTCGTTCCCTTCAGATGCGATACGTGCCGCGGCGTACGAGGGCCACACGCTCACCCATGACGCCACCTCCGTTGTCGAGGGTCGCCACCGGGCAGGTGAGAAGTCGTCACCGGATTCCGGTGATCTGCGTGGTTGCCCTGACCGAGCGCCGCCAAGCCCGGCCCGGACTGGTCGACCGCCACGACCTGGTCGCTGGCGGGTGTATTCCTCGAACGTCACCGGGACCTCGCTGGCCGGTCTTAGGGGTGTGGGCTACGCCCGGCTAAGTTCGAGCACAGGGATAGTGCGGACTCCAGCAGTTTGGCGTGCGTACTCGGCAAAGCCTGGGTAGCGCTGGGCTTGCTCGGCGTAGATGCGGTCGCGTTCAGCGCCGGTCAGTTCGCGGACGGTCACTTTGTATGTCTCGGTTCCGCGTTCGACAATGGCCTCACCGGCCGCGGTCAAGTTGTGGTACCAGTCCGGGTTGGTGGGTGCTCCGGACTTGGTTGCGAAGACGTAGATGATGGCGGGCTCGGTGTGGTGCGGGAGGTACATCATCGGGGTGACGCGCTCCCGCCCGCTTTTGCGGCCTCGGTGATGCACCAGGACTATCGGAGCGCCCTCGAAGACCCCGCCAACCCTGCCTTCGTTCGCTCGGAACTCCGCGATGGTCTTCGCGTTCCAGTCGAGCGGGCTGGTCATGTCGCACTCCTGTCGTTCACGATCCTGGGGTATGCGCTGGCACGGGTGATGGGAACCGCGACCGCCGTGCTCCGCGATCAGTACTCATCGGCGGATCCCGATACGTGAGTCGGTCCCGCTCCTGACCGACCTGTGTGGTGGGGTGTCCACAGATCCTGGAGCGCGCTTGTCGAAGCCAGCGAGCGGTCTCTACATGGATAGGAAGGGCCTAAAGAGACGGACTCCGCTGCCCGCGATCATCGCGGTGAGCTCAGCGCTCGGCTCACCAAGGAGTTCGCTGGAACCCGATCCTGTCGCAAAGATCTCCTCGTTGAGGTGGCCAACGTGCGCACCGTGCTCGATGACCGCATCGGAGTCCCGGTATCGCTCGTAGACGACGCACTCGGACTGATCGTCGTTGAAGTAGATCTCATACTGCAGCGTCCCCGTGTCCTTCGCCCGCACGATGTCCATGGCTTGCGCGGACAAGCGCCTGAACTCCTCGACCTTCCCCTCGTGAAACTTGAGCCGAGCGACACCTTTTATCTCACTCAACTGCGCAGGTCCTCCAGTCATCTGTGATCCGGTGAAATGCGCCGACAGGAGCTGTCCGGCCCTGTCCAGCGCAGCGGCCGCTTCGTCGAGGATCGGGTAATAGGCCTGGAAGACGTGCGGCACCCCAGGGGTGATGTCGAGGGTGACCTGCACGTCGGCGGTGGCAGCTTGCCGGGCGAGGCGGATGGCATCGTCGAGCAGAACCTCGTGCGTCCCGGCCTGGATGATCAGCGGGGGCAGGCCAGACAGGTCGGCGAAGACGGGACTGATCAAGCCAAGAGCAGGGTCGTGCCCCGACGCGTAGTCGGCGACCCGGGCCGGGAATGCTTCCGGGGTGAACAGCGGGTCGACCTCGCGCTTGGTTTGCATGGTCGCCCCGGCCAGGGTGAGGTCGGCATACGGTGACATGACGAAGGCCGCGGCGGGCAGGGGCAGCCCGTGATCGCGGGCGTTGACCAGGGTGGCCACGGCGAGCCCGCCGCCGGCGGATTCCCCCGCGAAGGCGATGTCCGACGGGGCGGTGCCCTTTTGCAGGAGGGCTTCGTAGGCCGCAAGGGCGTCGTCGACTGCCGCCGGATACGGATCCTCAGGGGCGAGCCGGTAGTCGACGGAGATGACCTTGGCGCCGGTCCGCCGTCCGACCTGGGAGGCCAGGTCAGCGGCTTGGAAGGCGTCCCCTATCACATACACGCCGCCGTGGAAGTACAGGACAACATGGCGAGGCTCGATTCCGTCGACTGTGATCTCGGCGGTTGGGACGCCGCCCAGTGCGGATGCGGTCACGGTCACGTCGACGGGCAGCGGCTGCGCCGACACCAGCTCCCGGAGCAGCCGCCGCTGTTCGCTGACGTCGCTGTCGAACGGGAAGGCGTTCTGTCGCAGGATCGCGTCGAGGTTCTCTCGTTGTTCGGTGCTCACGGAGGATCTCCCTTCGGCTTGAATTCGCCCGGCAGCGCCCCAGGCGGGCTCGCCCATGAAAACCTCTTGTCGGGAGGTGCGTACCTCGGGCGAGCAGCGCCCCAGGGCCGCCGTCGGCCCTCGGGCATTCGGGTCAGGGGTTGACCGGTCTGCTGACGCCTAGCCCGGTGTCGAGGCGCAGCGACTGCATGATCTGGAACGTGGTGGTGTAGGTGAACACCTCGATGTCGGCGGCGGCCAGCACGCCGGTGTACTTGGCGACGATCGGCGCGGCCGCGCGCTCGGTGACGGTGTCCAGGTTGGCCTTCACCCCCGCCCAGGCGTTCTCCCCGGCGGCCACGTAGAAGGGGATCGGGTCGACCGCGGCCAGCGCCTCTCTCGCGCTGGCTTCGATGTCGGCGATGTACTGCTTGTGCACCGCGACGTCGTCGCGGGTGGCGAGCCGGCCCAGGTGCCCGCAGATGAAATGTGTCCACGGGTAGGACAGCGCGATGGCCGGGGCGGCCATGTACCCGGGCACGTCCTCGGACAGGTTGACGTTGTAGATAGGCACCCAGCCTGCGTTGACGACGTCGATGAACATCAGGGTGTCGTGGTCGGGGAAGTGGATGTAGATGTTGTCCGGCGAGTGGTTCGGGCCGTGCCAGGCCAGTTCGACCCGCTCCCCGCCGACCTGCAGGGTGTACCGGTCGGCGAAGGTGATCTGTGGCGCCGGCCGGGCCGGGTCGTTGTCGCGCAGCAGCAGCCGCCGGGTCTCCTCGTGCCCGACCCGGACCACGTCCCCGCCGAACAGCGAGGCGGCGCCCGTATGGTCGTCGTGGTGGTGGGAGTAGACCAGGTGCGTCACCCGGTTGGTGACGCCGTTGGCGGCGGCGATCTCGTCCACGGCCCGCCGCAGGTTGGCGCCGATGGACGGCGGCGCGTCGAACACCACCACGCCGTCGCGGGTGGTCAAGAACGCCGCCTGGTAGACGCCGTCGGTGACCCAGTACAGGTTCCGCTCGACGCGTCCGACGTAGTAGCCCTGCTCGTTCAGGGCG
>JASLIH010000005.1 GCA_030152105.1 Actinomycetes bacterium | reverse complement strand
TCGGTGACCGAGAGCCGGCCGGTCTGGTCGAGCAGCAGTCCCCGGCCGCCGTGCATCAGCCCGTAGAGGCGACCCCGCTTCAGCCCCACGTCCCGCAGCCGCCGGCCGAGCAGTTCGTGGCCCTCGCCGAAGTCGTAGCGGACCCCGATCGCGGTGATCTTCTCGATCAGGTACCGGTTCACCTCCTCGAAGTCCATCAGTTGCGACACGAGCCGGCGTACCGCCTGGGGACCCGGCTCCAGGGACGTCAGCTCGACCAGCGCGCGGGTGTTGTCCAGCACGTCCGCGGCCACCGGGTGCCGTTCGGTGTGGTAGCTGTCCAGCAGCCCCTCCGGTGCCCAGCCGTTGACCTCGGCGGCCAGCTTCCAGCCGAGGTTGAACGCGTCCTGGATACCGAGGTTGAGGCCCTGTCCGCCCTGCGGCGGGTGGATGTGCGCCGCGTCGCCGGCCAGCAGCGCCCGGCCGACCCGGTAGCGCTCGGCCAGCCGGGTGGCGTCGCCGAAGCGGGAGAGCCAGCGTGGTGAGTGCGCGCCGAAGTCGGTGCCGGCGACCGCCCGCAGCTGCTGTTTGACCTCCTCGAGGGTCGGCGGGACGGTGCGGTCCTCGGCCACCCCGGCGGCGGGCGCGACGACGCGGTACACCCCCTCGCCGAGGGGCCCGGCGCCGAACCCCTTCTGAGTCTTGCGGACTTCGGCCACCACGGCAGCCACCTCGTCCGGCGGCGCAGTCAGCTCCACCTCGCCCAGCAGCCACTCGACGGTGGCGGGCTCGCCGGGGAAGTCGACACCGAGCAGCTTGCGCACCGTGCTGCGGCCGCCGTCGCAGCCGACGAGGTAGCGCGAGCGCAGCTGCGTGCCGTCGGCCTGCTCGACGGTCACCCCGTGGTCGTCCTGGCTCAGCCCGACCAGTTCGCAGCCACGCCGGATCTCGACGCCGAGCTCGGTGGCGTGCTCGGTCAGCAGGCGCTCGGTGACGGTCTGCGGGATGCCGAGGATGTACGGATGTGCGGTGTCCAGCCGGTCCGGCGTCGGCTTGGCGATGCCGGCGAAGAACCCACCGACCGGGTACTGCTTGCCGTGCGCGAGGAACCGCTCCAGCAGACCGCGCTGGTCCATCACCTCGATGCTGCGCACGTGCAGCCCGAGCGACCGGACAACTTTGGTCGGCTCCGCCTCCTTCTCCAGCACGACCACGTGCACGCCCTGCAGCCGCAACTCGCCGGCCAGCATCACGCCGGTCGGTCCGCCGCCGGCAACGATCACGTCAATCATGAAATCCCCCATCCAACAAGGTTGCACGTCGACAAGCGCACGCGTACTTCGCAACTCCCTGATTTCCGCAGGTTCTGGCTTCGGCCGGAGATTGTGCAACAAGACCCGGGTCTTGCCGCAAGCCCCCCGGTGCCCTATAAATTAGGAGTGGCAAGGAGCGCATAACTCCTTGCCTTTTTCGTCCGCTGTGGACGGACAACCTCCCCGCGAAGCGGCAGCGCGCCTAGCGACAGGTACTACGCCCGGCGGGCTTCCAGCAGCCGTACTGGACGGGCGATGCCCTCCAGCTGCACCTGGCCCTGCTCAACGAAGGTCACCCCCTGGGGCGGCGTCCGCTGGACCACACGCTCGCTCACCAGGACCCGGCTGGCGCTGGCGTAGGCGGCGATGCGGGCGGCCAGGTTCACGGTACGGCCGAAGTAGTCGCCGCCCTGGACCACCACCGGCCCGGCCGCCACTCCCACATGCGCCGGCGGCAGCCCGGCCTGTGGGCACTCCTCCACCATCTGCAGCGCCGCCAGCACCGCCCCGGCGGGCTCGCGGTAGTGGACCATCACCCCATCGCCCAGCCACTTCACCGGCACCCCGCCGTGCTCACGCGAGGACCGGTTGACCAGGACCGCCAGGGTCTCGGCCAGCTCGGCGGCGACCTGGTCACCGTGTTCCTCGGTGAGGCGGGTGTAGCCCACCAGGTCCAAAAAGCACATCGCCGGGACCCGCTCGGGCCGGCCCAGCACGCCGGTCTCCTCCAACGCGACCTCGATCTCCTCGACCAGGTCCTCAATCCAGGACAGCTCCTGCTGGCGGCGGTAGGCGGCCAGCAGCGCGCGGTCGACCACCGGCAGGAAGTCGCCGCTCAGCTTGGCGGCCCGCTTCCTGGCGGTCTGCTGGTCGGCGCCGGCCTCCAGCAGGGGCGCCATGAACCGCGCCCGCCAGACGTCTTTCTCAACGCCGGCGAGCAGGCGCAGACCCTCGGCGTAGCCGCGGCCCAGCCGGGTCGACCAAACCTGGTCCAGGATCCCGGTGGCGAGGCCGAGCTGCAGCAGCGGCACGATCTCTAGCTCGTCCTCCCGGATCAGCCCGTCGGGCGCCATCCGGACGAACCCGATCGCCTCCAGGAAGCTGCCCAACAGCTCCACCGGCACCCCAGCCTCCTGGCTGACCTGCCGGTAGGTCCGCCCCGAGCGCACCGCCCAGCGCCGGTAGGGGGCCGCCTCCAGGAACCCAAACGACAGCCGGCCATCCCGGATGGCCGCCGCGATCCCCGCCGTCGGCAGCCCGGCCTGCTCGCACGCGGTGACCAGGCGGATCCTCTGCGCATCGGCCTCCAGGAACGGGCCGTCGCCGTCGCGGGCCACCAGGATGCCAAGGTCCACAAGTCGCTGGACCTCGGCCTCGGTCACCCCGGCGAGGTCGGCCAGTCCCGCCGCCGACAGCTCCTTCATGGCGCCGTCATCCTAGGAGCGGTGCGGCCTGCTCGCGAGGGTCGAGCCGGAGCCGGAGCCGTCGGGTTGGTAGGAGATCGCTAGCCGTTCTCGTCCCGGCGCACCTGCTGGCTGACGGGGACCAGGTAGAGCAGCGAGCCGGCCTCGCCGGGGGCCGCGCCCTCCATGGGGACGAACAGGGTCACCATGAGCGCGTCGCGGCCCGCCGGGTCGCGCAGCATGGTCGCGGTGGGGTTGGCGAACGCCGTGCTGCCCCCGTGGGTCACGACCTCCAGCCGTTCGGCGGTCCCGGCCGACCGGTCGTAGAGGTAGACGCGCCAGGTGGCGAAGTCGCCCCGTCGTCCCTGCGCCTCGACCAGGTCGTAGTCCTGGCCGCGGTAGCGCAGGTGGTCACGGTCGCCGATGTTGCCACGGACCTGCTGGCCGACCGCGGCGGCGGCCCGCTCGATGGCGGCGTCCAGCTCCGGGTACCTGGCGGCCGACCATGACCGGAAGCCGCTGAGGGTGCCGCGGGCCTGCCGGTCGACCCGGCAGTCGCGATGGTAATGGAAGCCGAGCTCGATCCTGGAGGCGCCAACGCCGGCGTCGAGGTCGGCCTGCTGGATGCTCGGGGTGCCCTCGTTGCAGGCGCTGAGGGTCCGGGGGGCGAGGAACTCGCGCTCGGGGCGGCCGGCCAGCAACCCCTCGAGGTTCGCCCAGTAGCGGACACGGAGCCGCCCGCCGTGGCCGTCGTTGAACTCGGCCGCGGTCAGCAGGCCGCCGTCGCGGGTGCCGGCGATCGTCGGCTGGGTGGCCGGCTCGTCGACCACCACCCGATGGGTCCAGGTCATCAGGTCGGCGGAGGTGGCCAGGTGGCAGACCTCGTCACTGTGGTAGACGGCCAGGTAGCCGCCGGCCGGGCTCGGGATCACCTTGGCGGTGTCCATCCGGTTCCCGAGCGAGTCGCGGGCGTCGTAGCGGAACACGCTGGCCGCCCGGACGTCACCGAGCAGGCCAGCCAGCGACGTCATCGGGATGCCACCTCCCGCGGGCCCGATGGGCTACCGCCGTCGAGACACTGGGTGGCTGCGGGTTCGTCACCGCGCCATGGCCAGACTAGAAGATCAGGCTCCATCCTTCGGCGTCGGCCTGGGCCTTGGTGTAGGCGACGCCATCGACCTTCAACCCGTCGGGGTTGAGCAGGGTGATCAGCCCGCCGCTGTTGCCGAGCGCGACCGGCGGCCGGAGACGAATCCGGACCGCGTCCCCCGACGGCAGGACCCCGCCGTCCAGCACCAGCCGCCGCTTCTCGCGGTCAAGGATCGACCAGCCAGCCAGGTCGATATCCCTGGCGCTGGCATTGACCACGGTGACGGTCTCGGCTTCGGGTGCCGGGCCGACCGGGTTGACCAGCGCGGCGACGATGCGGACGGTGTGATCCGGCACCTCCGGTCCGCCTGGTTCGGGACCAGCGATCGCGTGCCCGGTCTGGTCGTCGGTGTGCCACGCCTGGGACTGGAACGCGAGAAAGATCGCCACCCACTGCTGCGGGGCCGGGTAGTGGAGCAACAGGCCGCCGTCCTGCCAGACCCCGTCGTCACGGCGAAACTGCGCGCTGTTGCCCTGATTCATATGGATGTCGTGAACCCCGTTGCCGGGTGCGAACCCGAACACCTTGTCGAGCGTGCCCTGTTCAGGCCCCCACCGCTGGCCGAAGGCGTACACCCTCGCCGCCGGGTCGGCCGCAGCCCGCGCCACGAAGTGGTCGAGCTTGTCGGCCAGGTCGTTATCGGGCCCGGGCGCAGTCGCCGGAACCGCGCGCATCGTCGTCCGGTCGAACAGGTTGGCCCGGATGAAGTCCAGCGCCAACCCACCAGGCGTGCTCGGCAGTGGGGTGAACCCGTCCCCCAGGGTGGCCAGGTCCTGCACGATGGGATGTTGGAAGGCCTCATCGGCCAGGTACAGCAACTCCGAGGGGTGCTCCTTGGACAGCACGTTGACCGCGAGCCGGAAGTCCACACCGCCACCATCGACCTGAATCTGGTAGTGGGGCGTGTCGGTTCCGCCTTCGGACCGCCGGTCGACCACCTGCCCGGCCAGAACCCCGTACCTCGCCAGCGGCATGGGTGCCTCCTCCTCGACGGGCCGGACCGCCCTGATGGCCGCAGTATGACCCGGATTGGGCCACGCCGGTCTCCACCACACGATGGTTCCGTCTGACGGACGTGCCTGAGGGCACACCCGCGGCGTGCCGCACGGCACAGCTTGCCCTGCCCCGGCAGCCGATAGTTAGGGCGGAGGCGCCAACAGGTCGCTCGCCGTGGTCGAGATACCCGGTCGGAGCACCGGCGCCGCTGTTGGTCGCGAGAAGCGGGGGGCCTCATGGGGTTTCGCATCGGGTTGCTGTATTCGAGATTCGCCAGCATGCCGCAGGCGCTGTGGGCGGCGCTCCGGGAGGACGGACACGAGGTCATCCGGCCGGAGGACCTCCAGATCCGCACCCCGATGTCCGCCGAGGACATGACCCGCTTCGCCAGACTGGCAGCCCCCGACGTGATCTTGTGCCCGTTCCTGAAAGAGGTCGTGCCCGCGGCGGTCTGCGAGCACACCACCACCTGGGTCCCGCACCCGGGCATCCGGGGCGACCGCGGCCCGTCGTCGCTGTCCTGGGCGATCCTGGCCGGTGAGCCAACCTGGGGGCTGACCATGGTCCGCGCCGAGCCGGCGGGCACGCCCGAGGACCTGGACGGCGGCAACGTCGGCGCTTGGCGGGAGTTCGCCATGCCGGCCGGGGCCACCATGAACGAGGTCTACGCCCGCCATGTCATCCCGGCGGCGATCGACTGCGCGCGTGAGATCCTCGCCCGGATGGCGGTCGACCCGGCCTACAGCGGCATGCCGCTGGGCAGCTTTGGACAGGCGGCCGTGGGACGGCACCGACCGCCGCTGCGCCAGGACCGGCTGGCGTTCGCCTGGGACGACCATCCCGACCAGATCCTTCGACACATCCGCGCTGCACCATTCGGCGTGCGCACCGAGCTCGGCGGCCAGCCGGTCAACGTCTACGACGCGCACCCGCACGACGTCCAGGACGCCTGGTCCCGGCCCGGTCAACTCATGGCGGCCCGCCCGGGCCAGCTCGTCGCCCACCGCGACGGCGCGGTGCTGGTCGCGACCGGCGCTGGCGGCGCGGTCTGGATCGGCCACGCCAAAGTCAAGCCCGCCGACAGCGGCCGGGGGCTGAAGCTTCCCGCCGTCCATGCCGTCCGGGCGCAGCTGACCGGCCTCCGTGAGAGCGTCCTGCACCCGGATCGCCCGCCCGGCCAGCCGGACACCCACCAGGTCATCCGCTACCGCCGCGAGGGCCAGGTGGGATGGGTCCACGCCGAACCCTACAACGGCGCCGCCTCGACGGCGTTCTGCGGCCGGCTGCTGGAGGCGCTGCAGTACGCCGCCGAGCAGGACACCACCGCCATCGCGCTGGTCGGTGGCAACGTGGCCTTCAACAACGGGATCCACCTCGGGGTCATCGAGGACGCCGACGACCCCCGCGCCGAGGCATGGGCGAACATCCAGCGCATCGACGACGTGGCCGAGTTCATCTTCAACCTGTCCCGCGGACGCCACCTGCCGCGGCCGCAGACCACGGTCGCGGTGCTGAGCTCCTCGGCCGGCGCCGGCGGCGCCGTGCTGTCGGCGTGCTTCGACGTCGTCCTCGCCCGGCCCTCCATCAACCTCAACTACCACTACGGCACCATGGGGCTGTCCGGCTCGGAGCTTCGCAGCCTGGTGCTCCCGCTCCGCGCCGGCGAGCAGGCCGCCGAGCGGCTCCTCGCCGAACGTCTGCCGGTCAGCCCGACGGCCGCTCACCGGCTCGGTCTGGTCGATGCCATCGGGCCCGACGACCCCATCGCGTTCGACCACTGGGCCAGGCAGTTCGCCACCCAGGTCGCCGCCGAGCCCCCCAAGCCGCCGCCTCCGATCGACCCCACGCCGTACCGGCACCGGGAGCTGGCCGACATGTGGCACGACATCTTCGAGGACCGCAACGGGTTCGAGGCCGGGCGACGCCGCTTCCTCGGCGTGGCCGCATGACCAGCTCACCCGCCTGGCCCGTGCTGGAAGGACAACTCAGCGGGTGGCCTGCACCGTCCAGGTCACGGTTCGCTCTGGCTCATAGGAGCAGAACGTTCCGGTTCGGATCGAGGCCCGGAGGTGGCGGCCGAGGGCCGGGTGGTTGGCCTCGATTCGAGACACCGCGTCCCGGATCCTGTTGGCGACCGCCTTTCGCGCACGCTCTGCCGGATCGGCGAGCCGCCGCGCCGTGCCGCTGAGCCCGTAGGCGGCGGCGAGCTCGTGCTCGATGAACTCCAGCTCCTGTCGGGCTCGTGTCTTCCGCTCCTCGTCGCCACCGACTTCGGCCTCGTCAACGGTGCTCCTGAGCTCCTCCACACGCCGGCGGTAGGCGGCACGGGCCGCCGGGTCGATGGCCGCGCCCGGGTCGGACACGACCGCCTGGCCGGGTGCCGGTGCCGCGAGGTCGAGGACATGGAACTCGCGCCCCGGGTCAGCGAGGAGCGTGGCAATGAAGCGCAGCCCCCGGCTGTCCCGCAACCGCACGGCTTGTCCCTCGTACCAGAG
>JASLIH010000028.1 GCA_030152105.1 Actinomycetes bacterium | reverse complement strand
GCCGGGAGGGTGGCCGTCGGCGCGCCGGCGAGCTCGGGCACGTCGAAGAACAGCACCACCACCGGTCCGGCGACCCCGGCGGCACCGACGTGGATGTGGGCGAAGATGGGCGGGGCGATGCCGCTCCAGCCGAGGGCGAAGCAGACCCGCGACCGGCCCGTGCGGACCAGGGCCAGGCCGCGGCCGTCGGAGTCGCCGGGGCCCGGGACCTCGTTGGCGCCGTTCAGCCCGGCGGCGAGCTGGCGGGGCAGGTCGAGGTCGAGGTGGCTCGAGCGGTGCAGCTGGCCACGGATGGCCCCGGCCGCGAAGTCGGCCGTGTGGATGTTGACGTACCAGTCGCGAGGGCTGGCCGCGATCCTGCCGGCCAGCGCGGGGTCGACGTCGACGCAGCCGGCGACCGAGCTGAGCGTGCCAGGAAGCGAGGCCGCGTTGGTGCCCGGCTGGAAGAACAGCACCACCACCGGGCCGGCCACGCCGGCGCCGCCCTGGTGGATGTGGGCGGCCGTCGGGGCGCCGATGCCCGACCACTCGAGCGCGTAGCAGGCCGTGGTGCCGGACAGCCGGACGAAGGCCGTTCCGCGGCCGTCCGGGTCGCCGGGGCCGGGGACCTCGTTGGCCCCGGACAGGGTGGCGGCCAGCCGGGTGACCTTGCCGGCGGTGCCGGCGGTGGACGCGCTGGCGACGGCCGCCGGGGCGGCGAGCAGTGCCAGCCCGGACACCAGGGCGACGGCCAGGACGACAGCGCGGCGGCGACTCCGCATTCGCCTGCTCCTCGGGTCTTCGGGGACAGGGGACATGAGGACAACCACCGGGGAGCCTGTCCGCTTCCCGTGCTAAGGTCGAAAGATCGTGGAGACGAAGATCGGGATCCACCTGGGGCGCGACGACCCGCTCGGGCAGGGGGCGGCCAGAGGGGCCGATTGCGTGCAGTTCTTCCTCGGCGACCCCCAGGGCTGGAAGGTCCCGCCACCCGGGCCGGACGCGGCCGAGCTGGCCGCCGCCGACATGGTCGTGTACGTCCACGCCCCCTACGGGATCAACCTGGCCTCGCCCAACAACCGCATCCGCATCCCCTCCCGCAAGCTCCTGGCCGAGACCTGCCGGGGCGCGGCCGCGGTGGGCGCGGCCGCGGTGATCGTCCACGGCGGCCACGTCACCGACGGCGGCGACGAGGACGAAGGCATCGTCCGCTGGCGCAAGGCGCTCGACCAGCTCGAGTCCGAGGTCCCAGTGCTGCTCGAGAACACCGCCGGCGGCAACCACGCCATGGCCCGCCGGTTCGACACCCTGGCCCGGCTGTGGGACCGGATCGGCGACACCGGGCTCGGGTTCTGCCTTGACACCTGCCACGCCCACGCCGGCGGCGAGGAGCTCGACGGCATTGTCGACCGGGTCAAGGCGATCACCGGCCGGATCGACCTGGTCCACGCCAACGACTCCAAGGATCGGGCCGACTCGGGCCGCGACCGCCACGAGAACCTGGGCAAGGGCCAGATCGACCTCGACACCCTGGTCGGGATCGTCCAGGCCGCCGGGGCACCGGTCATCTGCGAGACCCCCGGGCCCGCGGACGCCCAGCGCGCCGACATCGACCTGCTCCGCACCCGCCTGGGCGGCGGCCGCTAAGCTTCCCGCAACGTCCACCCGAGCCCGGAGGCCGACCCGATGCCAGCCACGCCGACCGTGAACCCGACCCGGGCCGCGCTCGAGGCCGCCGTCCTCGACCTGACCGACGAGCAGATCGCCAGCGCCCTCTGCAAGGTCGACCGGGTGGTGAAGGGGGCGTACGAGGAGCGCGCCGACTACGCCTGGCCGCGGGAGGCCCAGCTCAGCCTGCTGAACGCGCTGGCCACCCGGCTGGAACGCGGCCGGGTCCCCGCCAGGGGCTGAGCCGCCTCAGGCCGACGGCCGGGCGGCGGCCGGGCGGCCGTCGTCGTACGGGTGCTCGACGATGGCGACCACCCGTGAGGAGAGGAACCGGGCGGTCCGCACCGGCTGCCCGGTCCGGGTGACCTCGGCCACCTCGACCATGGTCCGCGAGGTGGTCACCTCGACCCGCCGCCCGGAACGGGTGGCCACGATCTCGAACCCCCGCACACTCCCGTTGCCGGTGTCGACCAGCACCTCGACCTTGTCCCCACGCATACCGGGCAGCCTAGCCGCTCCACGCCGAGCTGGATAGCCCAGCACGCCTTCACCCGCCGGCCGGCCCCAGCTCGACCCCGAGCACGGCCGCGGTGGCCGCGACCCCGGGCCCGTCCCCCCGCTCGGCCAGCCCGTCCCCGACGGCCAGCGCCGCCGGCGTGTCCAGGTCGTTCGCCAGTGCCGCGTCAACCACCGCGGGCAGCCGCGCGCCAGCCCCAGCCCCCCGCTGCTGGGGCCCCCGAACGGGAGGGTAGCCGACCGGGACGTCGGGGGTGCGGGGCTGTCCACAGGCCTGGCGCCAGGTGGAGAGGCGTTCGGCGGCCTCCTTGAGCTCGGCCGGGTCCCATTCCCAGGCGGAGCGCCAGTGGTGGGCGAGCAGGGCCAGGCGGATGGCGGCCGGTTCGTGGTCGCGGAGCAGGTCGCGGGGGAAGACCAGGTTGCCGAGCGACTTGGACATCTTCTCGCCCTGGTAGCGGACCATGCCGGTGTGGAGCCAGCGGCGCGCGAACGGCGCCTTGTTGGCCGACTCCGACTGGGCCCGCTCCGACTCGTGGTGGGGGTACAGGAGATCGGCCCCGCCGCCGTGCAGGTCGATCGTGACCCCGAGGTAGCGCCGGCTCATGGCCGAGCACTCCAGGTGCCAGCCCGGGCGGCCTCTCCCCCACGGGCTGTCCCACCACGGCTCGCCCGGCGCGCTGGCCTGCCAGACAACGAAGTCCAGCGGGTGGCGCTTGCGCGGGTCGCCGGGGTCGCCGCCCCGCTCGGCCAGCAGGTCGCGCTGCTCGCCAGGGCTGAGCCCCGACAGCTCCCCGAACCCCGGGTAGCTGGTCACGTCGAAGAACACGGTGCCGTCGACCACATACGCGTTGCCGCCGGAGACCAGCTGGCCGGCCAGCTCGACCATGGCCGGGATCTCCTCGGTGGCCCTGGGGAAGAAGGTCGGGCGGGCCACGTTGAGGGCGTCCATGTCCTGGAGGTAGGCGGCTGTCTCACGCCGTCCCAGCTCGAGGTAGTCCTGGCCGTCCCTGGCCGCCCGGCCGAGCACGTCGTCGTCGACGTCGGTGACGTTCTGGCAGTAGACGACCTCGTGCCCGCGGCCGCGCAGGAACCGGGTCAGGGTGTCGAAGGCGACGTAGGTGAAGGCGTGCCCGATATGGGCGGCGTCGTACGGGGTGATGCCGCAGACGTACAGGCTGACCCGCCGGCCCAGCGGCAGCGGGGCGTCACCGTCGGGCGGCCCGTGCAGCACAATCGGGGGGGCGCCGGGCAGCTGGTTCATGGCCAGGATGGTACCGGTGTACCTTCCGTGGGTGCCCTCCACCTCTCCAGCCCTCGCCGTCGTCGGGGTCGCGGTGCTCGACGGGGACGGCGGCCCGGCGGTGCCCGGCCGGACGGTGGTCGCCGCCGGCGGGGTGATCGAGCGGGTCGGGCCGGCGGGCGATGTCGCCCCACCGGCCGGGGCCGTGGTGGTCGACGGGTCGGGCGCCACCCTGCTCCCAGGGTTCATCGACGCCCACGTCCACCTCGGCTTCTACCCGCCGGCCGAGGTCCTGGCCGGCGGGGTGACGACCGTGCGCGACCTGGGCTGGCCGCCCGACCGGCTGGCCGCCCTGGCCGAGGGCGCGGCCGCCCCGGGGTCGGCGTCGCCGCGGCTGCTGGCCGCCGGGCAGATCGTGACCGTGGCCGGCGGCTACCCGACCCGGGCGCCGTGGGCGCCGCCGGGCACGGCCCGGCCGGTGGACGGCCCCGCCGGGGCGGTGCGGGCGGTGGCCGAGCTGGCCGCGGCCGGGGCGGCCGTGATCAAGGTCGCCCTCGACGACCGGGTCGGCCCGACCCTGCCCGCCGCCGTCCTTGCCGCTCTGGTCACCGCGGCGGCCGAGCGTGGCCTGGGGGTGACCGCCCATGTCGGCACCGCCGCCGAGGCGGCCAAGGCCCTGGCCGCCGGCGTCGGCGAGCTGGCCCACTGGCCCTTCGACCCCCGGCCGCTGCCCGACCCTCTGGTCGACGCGCTCGCCGAGTCGGTGGTGGCCGTGCCCACCCTCCACATCGACCCCAGCCCGGCCCGGCGGGCCGGTGTGCGCCGGTTCGTGGCCCGAGGCGGGCGGGTCGTCTACGGGACCGACCTCGGTAACCAGGGACCGCCCCCGGGGGTGGACATCGAGGAGCTGGCGCTGCTGGTCGAGGCCGGCCTGGGACCCGGGCGGGCTCTGGCCGCCG
Organism: Actinomycetes bacterium; assembly: GCA_030152105.1. The sequence continues at coordinate 2,862 of JASLIH010000028.1, read as the reverse complement.
CCACCTCGCTGGCCGCGGCCCACCTAGGGCTGACGGACACCGGCCGGATCGTGCCAGGCGCGCGCGCCGACCTGCTGCTGGTCGAGGGCGACCCGCTGGACAACCTGGCCGCCCTTGAGCGCGTGCTGCTGGTGACCCGCGACGGCCGGGTGCACGGCTAATTTCCCGACGCCAGAGCTGAGGGTACCGTGTCGCCTGCTTGGTGGCCATTTGCCACGCGATCATGGCATTCAAGTCTGACTCACCGGCTGGGACAGATCCGTGGCGGCCATTTCCAACGCTGTTTGACCCATGATTTCCAAACAAGTTGTTGCGAACCGCCGATCGGTATGGTTATCCTTCGGGAAATCAGCGCGGTGGGGCACCTGATTGCGCTGATGGGCAATGAAAGGAGCCTGCATGGGCACCAAGACGATCACCATGTACGTCTCGGACATCGACGAATCCGAGATCCCCGCCAATCAGGCCTACCAGCTGTCGATCCGTCACCCCGACGGCTCGACCCAGCAACTCGACATCTCGGCCAAGAACTACCGCGACCTCAAGCTCGAAGGCCTTGGCAAGACGCTCAAGAAGCGCGGCCGCAAGCCCGGTTCCACCTCCAGGGCGCCGGTGGCAGCCCGCCGCCGCGGCAACTCCCGCGCCAACAGCAAAGCCGAGTCGGCCTGACGCGCCTGACGCGGTCCAGCCGATGCCCGTGCCAATTGGCACGGGCATCGGTGTTTCATGGGCCGGTCTGGCAGGCGGTGCACACCCCGAAAACATCCGCCTGGTGGTCGGTCACGGTGAATCCGTAGCGGTGCGCCACCCGGGACGCCCACAGATCCACCCCGCAGGCGTCGATCTCGACGACCCGGCCACAGCGCTGGCAAACCAGATGGTGATGGTGCACGGGATTGCAGAGGCGGAACAACGCCTCGCCGGATTCGCGCCGGAACACGTCCACCCGGCCCGCATCGACCAACCCCTGCAGCGCGCGGTAGACGGTGGCCAGCCCGACGGAACGGCCGAGGCCGGCGTGGAGGTCCTTGGCCGAAAGGGGCTCGGGGGCCTTGCGGAGAGCGTCCAGCACGGCCGTGCGCTGCCTGGTGATGCGCGCCGGCTCGGGAATTCGGCCGTCGGTCATGGCCCGCAAGTCTAGCGTGCCTGTCATCTGCCAGAATCGCGCCGTGTCTCCTGTCGCTCCCGGCGCCTACCGGCGCTACGCCCTCGTCTACGACCTCGTCTGGGGGGCGGCCCCCTACGACCGGTTCGTGGACCTCTGCCTGGAGGCGGCCGCCGCCCAGGGGACCGGCGTCCGCCGGGTGCTGGTGGCCGCCTGCGGCACCGGCAGCGCCGCGGTCGAGCTGGCCGGGCGCGGCTACGAGGTCACCGCCTTCGACCTGTCCCTGGAGATGCTGGCCGTGGCCGCGGCCAAGCGCTGGCCCGGCGGCCCGGAGGGGCCCGGTGGGTCGCCGCCCCGGCTGGTCGCCGGCGACCTCCGGGCCGTGCCCCTCGGCGACGGCTGGGCCGACCTGGTCCTGGTCCTCAACGCCAGCATCAACTACCTGCTCGAGCCGGCCGAGGTGGTGGCCGCCCTGGCCCACCTGGGCCGCACGGCCGCCCCAGGGGGCACGGTGGTGGTCGAGCCGCTGTCGCCCCGGTTCGTGCACGAGGGCTGGGAGCCGGGCCGCCACGTCGAGCGCGACGGCCTCCGCCTGGACGCCAGCTACGAGCTCGAGGGCGACCTGGTGGTCGAGCGGCTGCGCTGGTCGCTCGGGGGCGTCGAGGAGGCCGAGACCTACCGCCAGCGCCTCTACACCGACGCTCAGCTCACCGAGCTGCTGGAGGCGGCCGGGCTGGAGCTGGCCGAGCGGCGGCCAATGTGGCCGGCCATCCCGGACCAGCCGGCCCGGGGCCGTACCCTGTGGGTCGCCAGGCCACCTGGCTGAGGCGCCTTGCGCGATACGCTGGGCCGGAGTTGGATTGAGCCGCAACCGAAGCGGTAGGAGAGCCCACCGTATGACGTCCAGCGTGCACCTCGAGATCCCCGCGTCCGGCGCCTACCTGGCGGTGGCCCGAGCCGCCGCCACCGGCCTGGCGGCCCAGCTCCAGTTCACCTACGACGAGATCGACGACCTCCGGATCGCGGTCGACGAGGCGTGCACCCAGCTGCTGGCCAGGCGGGGCAGCGCGACCACCCTGAACGTCGCCTACCACCTGGCCGAGGCCGAGCTGCGGGTCGACGTCTCGATCGAGGCCGCCGACCGCGGCGACCCGCTGGAGCGGGACACCTTCGCCTGGCAGATTCTCTCGGCCATGACCGACGAGGTCCGCGAGCAGTCCGAGGACGGCCGGCTGTGGGTCAGCTTCCGCAAGGCGGGCGGCCGCGGGTGAGCGAGCTGGCCAACAGCAACGGCGTCGCCCCCCTCAACGGGCGCTCGGTCGACCGCAGCCACGCCAAGGACCTGTTCCGGCGCTTTGTCGAGACCCGCAGCCCGGCCCTGCGCGAGGAGCTGGTCGGGCTGCATCTGCCCCTGGTCGAGTACCTGGCCCGGCGCTTCCGCAACCGCGGCGAGCCGCTGGAGGACCTGGTCCAGGTGGGCACCATCGGGCTGCTCAAGGCCATCGACCGCTTCGACCTGGGGCGGGAGGTGGAGTTCTCGACCTACGCCACCCCGACCATCGTCGGCGAGCTCAAGCGCCATTTCCGCGACAAGGGCTGGGCGGTCCGGGTCCCCCGGCGCCTCCAGGAGCTGAACCTGTCGCTCAACAAGGTGGTGGCCGAGCTGTCCCAGGAGATCGGGCGCTCCCCCACCGTCGCCGAGATCGCCACCAAGGCCCGCCTGCCCGAGGAGGAGGTGCTGGAGGGCCTTGACACCT
>JASLIH010000554.1 GCA_030152105.1 Actinomycetes bacterium | reverse complement strand
GCCAGCATTCATCAGCGTCACCGCGGGATGGATGACCGGGTTACCGTTCTGCAGCGAGGTCTGGAAGACCGTCGCCGCCTCGCTGATCGAGGGGTAGACACGCCGCAGCGTCGCCAACAGCTGGCTGTTGCCAGAGCGAGGACCGGCCGCGGCGAACAGGCCCTTGTCGAACTTGTGGAACACCTGCACGTTGCCCTCACCGTCGGCGCGGGCGGCATAGGGCAGGGTGCTGGTCTCCCCGACCACGATGCTGGCATCGTCCACGGCCAGGCCGGCCGCCCGCTTGAAGGCGAGGGCGCCGCCGCAGGAGCCGGGACAGATCACCACGGTCATCCCGGGACGCAGGTGGGGTGCCAGGTCGCGACCGAAGTCCTCGGTGGCGAACGCAGGCCCGACCACCAACACCGTCTCGGTGCCCTCCATGGCGGCCCCGATGTCGGTGCCGGCGTAGGCGACCGGGGCGAAGCCCTCCAGCCGACCTCGGCTCGAGATGCCACCCTTTGCCCGGACCGCCTCGATGTTGTCAGCGTGGGCGGCTTGGGAGTAGACGGTCACCCGGTGGCCGTGCTGAGCCCAGTCGAAGCCGACCGCCATGCCCCCGTTGCCTGAACCGATCACCGAGACATTCATCGCCACCCCTAAGGCCGACCTGCCGTCAAAGGGGCATGCTGCCTCAGGTCGCCGGTCCCGCGTCAACCGGCCCGGACGCCTACCTGGTCGCGCCGCCCCGGCGGGCCGCACAGTGAGCTGAGGTGGGAGGGCTCTGCTGCTCGGATTCTTCGGGCCTTGGCCGGCTGTCTTGGCCGCCCATGTCTTGCGACCGCCTGGCGGTCGCGTCATGCGCGCAGGAAGGCGAGGACGGCGAGGACGCGGCGGTGGTCGTCGGGGGTGGCGTGCAGGTCGAGGCGGGTGAAGATGCTGTGGACGTGGGCCTCGACGGTCTTGGGGCTGAGGAACAGGCGTTCACCGATGGCCTGGTTGGAGCGGCCCTCGGCCATGAGGGTGAGGACCTGGCGCTCCCGCTCGGTGAGCTCCTGGACGGGGTCGCGGGTGCGTCGTCGGCCGACGAGTTGGGCGACCACCTCGGGGTCGATGACTGACCCGCCGGTGGCGACGCGGCGCACGGCGTCGACCACCTCGTTGACGTCGGTAACGCGGTCCTTGAGTAGGTAGCCGACGCCGCCGGCGCCGTCCTGGAGGAGCTGGATGGCGTGGTGGGGCTCGACGTACTGCGACAGCACCAACACCCCGACCCGGGGGTGCTCGGCCCGGATCCGCCTGGCCGCCTCCAGTCCCTCGGCGGTGTGGGTCGGGGGCATGCGGATGTCGACCACGACCGCGGCCGGCGGGTCGGCCCGGACCCGGGCCAGCAGCTGCTCGGCGTCGCCGACCTGGGCGGCGACCTCGATGCCGGCGGCCTGCAGCACCCGGGCCAGGCCCTCGCGGAACAGCACCGCGTCGTCGGCGATCACGACCCGCATGGCAGCTCCGCGGTGACGCAGGTTCCCCGGCCGGTGGGGCTGTCCACCCGGAGGTGGCCGTCGAGGGCGGCGACCCGGTCGGCCAGGCCGCGCAAGCCCGAGCCGTCGGGGTCGGCGCCGCCGATGCCGTCATCGCCGACCTCGACAACGAGGCCCCCGGCGCAGCGACGGGCGCTGATGGTGACCACGGTGGCCTGAGCGTGCTTGGCGGCGTTGGCCAACGCCTCCGAAGCGACGTAGTAGGCGGTCTCCTCGACCCTGGCCGGGAGCCGATCGGCCGGGGCCGCGGTCACGGTGGCCGGGATCGGTGAGCGCTCGGCCAGCGAGGCCAGCGCGGGGCCGAGCCCGGCCTCGCTGAGGATCACCGGGTGGATCCCCCGGGCCAGCTCGCGGAGTTCGGCCAGGGCGAGCCGTAGCTCCTCGGCCGCTTCGTCGAGGGCGGCCGCCAGCTCCCCGTCGGCGGTGGTCGGGACCTGGGAGCGGGCGATCCCCAGAGCGAGCGAGAGGTTGACCAGCCGCTGCTGGGCGCCGTCGTGGAGGTTCCGCTCGACCCGGCGGCGCTCGGCGTCGCCGAACTCCACGATCCGGGTCCGGGAGGCGCGGACCTCCTCGAGCTGGGCCCTGACCTCGGCCTGAAGGCGCTGGTTCTCGATCGTCAGGCGGGCGGTGGCGGCGACCGCCTGGACCAGCTCGGGCTCGTCGTCAAGGGCGGCGTCGTGGACCAGAGCGGCGACGGTGTCGCCGTCATGGCGCAGGACGGTGACGCTGCGGCCGCCATCCGCCGGGGGCAGCTCGACCGGCCGGGCCGCCCCGTCGACGAACGCCTGCTGGTCGGGCAGCCAGTAGGCGAGCTGGACCGTGGGGTCGTGGAGGGCCCGGGCTAGGGCCTGCTGAAGCCGGTCGGGGGACGGGGCCTGTTCGAGCTCGATGGCCAGGTCGCCGACCGCCGACCGGTCCAGCCGGCTGCGGGCCAGCCCGGCCAGAAAGGCGAGCGGCCACAGCATCAGCGTGGTCAGCACGGCCAGGTCGAGGGCGCCGTCGAGCCACAGGGGCGGGGGCGACAGCACCGCCCTGAGGGCCTGGCGGACGCCGAAGAGGACCAGCAGGACGACCGCGACCTGCACCACCGGGGCGAGCCCGCGCCGGCGCGGCACCGGCGCCCGGCGCCAGCGACTGACCACGATCCAGAGCAGCAGCCCGGCCAGGATCACGTCCCACAGGTCGGAAACCACCATCACCGCGTCGCCGTACGGGTGCGGGCCGCCGGTGCCCAGCAGGTCGTTGGGGCACTCGGGGCAGCGCAGCCGCGCCGGGTCGACCAGCAGAAGCTGCACGAATGCCAGGGGCACCGTGGTCGCGTAGTTGGCCACGATGAACACCCGCTGCAGTCGGGTGGTGGCCCGGCCGTCGGGGAAGACGGCGAGGAGATGGGCCAGCACTGCGGACGGCAGGGTCGCCACCAGCAGGTAGAGGGTGAAGCCCAGCGGCGTCTGGACCAGCCGCAGTCCGGGCAGGGCGTAGGCCAGCCCGACCGCGACCATCAGGGCGCCGGTGTGGTTGTCTGGCCGTCGCCGCCAGGCGACCAGCCCGGCGGCGACGAACGACCAGCTCACCCCGACGATGGCGATCACCAGGTAGAGCGGCGACCTGGGCGGGGCGTCGCCGGCCCGTACGATCAGGGCGAGGTTGACCAGCCCCGCGGCCAGGGCGAGCAGCGCGAGCGCCAAGCGCAGTCCCCTCATCCCATCCGACCACTCCCGATGACGGCCAGCACCGCGGCCCCCGACAGCTCCGCCTTGGGGATGAACCCGCTGGCCCCGGAATGGTCCACCCGCTCGCCGTAGTCGGCGCGGTCGCGGGTCGAGGTCAGCACCACGGCCGGTCCCGCCGGGCCGTCCCGTAGCCGTGCCAGCACCTCGAACCCGTCGATGTCGGGAAGCTGGATGTCGAGTAGGACCACGTCGGGTCGCAGCTCGCGGGCGGCCGCGACCGCGGCCCGGCCGTCGGCCGCCTCCCCGACCACCTCGAAGCCGCCCGAGCCGAGCAGCCGCCGGGCCAGGGAGCGGAAGCCGGCGTGGTCGTCGACGATCAGCAGGGTCGGCCGCATGGCCTCATCGTCCCAGCCCAGCGGGCACGGCACCAGAGGGCTGCCCCTGCTCGGCGGTCAGGGTCAACCCTAACCGGACCCGAGGGCTGCCCCTCCCCCAGCTCCAGGGTGCGCCCCGATGCCCTGCGCCCCCGCTGGCTCTAAGGTCTCGAGCCGTCAGCCGCCGACCGGGCAGCGTCGCGAGGGGGATAACGCTCATGACTCAGCGGCTCATCGAACCCCCGACCGTTCAGGCCGGTCCCCGCCCGTCGGTCCGCCGCCTGGTCGCCCGGCACCCGGTGGCCGCCTTCCTGTGCATCTGCTATGCGGTCACCTGGGCGACCGCGGTGCCGTGGTTCCGCGCCCGGACCGACATCCTGCCGTTCGACCTGCCGATGTGGGGGTCGCTGGGGACCATCTTCGGGGTGGCCCTGGCGGCCGTGCTGGTGGTCGCGGCCAGCGACGGCCGGGCGGGGGTCCGCGACCTGGCCCGCCGCAGCCTGCGCTGGCGTGTCGGCGTGCGCTGGTACCTGCTGGCGGTGCTCGGCCTCCCGGTCGTGGTCCTGGCCGGCGCCATCGCGCTCTTCGGGACGGCAGCCCTTGCGGCGCTGGCCGGCGACTGGCGGCTGCTGTTCACCAGGGTCCTGCCGGTCCTGCTGCTCCAGCTCGCCCTGTTCCAGCTGGCCGAGGAGGTCGGCTGGATGGGCTTCCTGCAGGCGAGGCTGCAGGACCGCCACGGTCCCCTGAAGGCAAGCCTGCTGGTCACAGTCCCGTTCGCGCTGTGGCACCTGCCCGACCTGTTCGCCCA
>JASLIH010000441.1 GCA_030152105.1 Actinomycetes bacterium | reverse complement strand
TCGGGGTAGCCGCAGACCCTCAAGCTCTGGTCGAGGTTGAAGAACCCCATGCCGTTGCCGCCGCAGACGGCCATCCCGGCCCCCTGGGCAATCGCCGCCAGGCGGTCGGCCAAGGGAGCGGCATGGTTCGGGGGGCCGGATGGAGCAGGCTCGACGCAGGAGGCGAAGATCACCGCCGCCGGGACCCCGGCCTCGGCTGCCGCCCCGAGCTGGGCCTCAAGAGCGCCGTTAGGAACGGCCAGCGCCACCAGGTCGACCGGCTCGGGCAGATCGGCCAGCGACGGGTGGCAGGGGCGCCCGGCGACCTCCCGGTAGCGGGGGTTGACCAGGTGGACCGGCCCCTGGTACCCGCCGGCGAGAAGCTGGCCGACAAGCTGGTCCCCGAACGACCCGGGGCGGGCGCTGGCCCCCACCACGGCCACCGACCGTGGCTCCAGCAGGGCCGTGAGGCCCCGGCCGCTCACCGGCGGCGCTTGGCCGCCCGCCTGCGGTCGGCCAGGATGGCCTCGACGGCCTGCCAGCCGGGGATGCCGCAGACCCCGCCGCCGCCGTGGGTGGCCGAGCTGGCCTGGTAGAGCCCGGCGATCGGGCTGCGGTAGTCGGCGTACCCGGGGGCCGGGCGCATGTGGAACAGCTGCTCGACCGAGAGCTCGCCGTGGAAGATGTTGCCCCCGACCAGCCCCCACTCCTGCTCCATCTGCCAGGGCCCGATGACGTCGCGGTGCAGGATCGCGCCCTTGAGGTTGGGGGCCAGCTCGGCGTAGCAGTCGATCATCCGGTCGGCGTAGGCCTCCAGCTCCTCGGTGTGGGGGGCCTCGGACCACTCGTGCGGGCACCACTGGGTGAACAGCGACATGACGTGGACGCCCTCGGGGGCCAGGGTCTTGTCGAACACCGTGGGGATGCAGCCGTCCGAGAACGGCCGGGTTGCGCCCCGCCCCTGCTTGGCGTCCTGGAACGCCTGCTCGATGTAGCCGACCGACAGGGCCATGGCGATCGCCCCGGTGTGGTGCTCGCCGACCTCGGTGCCGGGGTCGGCGGTGAAGTCTGGCAGCTCGGCGAGGGCCAGGTTGATCTTGACCACGCCGCTGCGTGAGCGCCACCGCTCGATGTCGGTGACGAAGTCGGGCGGCAGCTCGGCCCGGTCGACCTGCTCCAGGAAGGTGGTCCGGGGATGGATGGCGGTGACCACCACCGGGGCGTGGAGCTCCTCGCCGCCGGCCAGCACCACCCCGGTGGCCCAGCCGCCGGAGACCAGCACCCGCTCGACCCGGGCGCCGGTGCGCACGGTGGCCCCGAGCTCGAGGGCCGAGCGCTGGATGGCGTCCGAGACCGCCCCCATGCCCCCCTCGGGAAAGCCCCAGCTGCCCAGGTGGCCGTCGCCGACGTCGCCGATCGAGTGATGGGCCATCACATAGGCCGTGCCCGGCGAGTCGGGGCCGGCCCAGGTGCCGATCACCCCGTTGATGGCCAGGCTCGCCTTGACCTGCTCTGACTCGAACCAGTCGTCCAGCAGGTCGCTGATGCTCATGGTCATGAGCCGGGTCACGTCGCCGACGGTGCGCACGTCAAGGCCCCGGTAGCGCCAGGCCAGCCGGAGCAGCTCGCGCAGGTCCGACGGCCTGCGGGAGCCGATCTTGGGCGGGGTCTGGGTGAGCAGCGGCCCCAGGACCGACGCCAGGCCCTCCAGCCACGCGTCCCAGCGGGGCATGGCGTCGGCGTCCCTCTTGGAGAACTGGGCGATCTGGGCGTGGTTGCGGCCGGCGTCGTCGTCGTAGATGGTCAGCGAGCGCCCGTCCGGCCAGGCCTGGTAGGCCGGGCCCATAGGGAACAGCTTGTAGCCGTGCCGCTCCAGGTCGAGGTCGCGGATGATCCGGGGCGGCATGAGGCTCATCACATACGACAGCCGGGTCACCTTGATCTCGGGCGCCTCGGGCCAGGGAGCGTCGGTCGCGGCCGCGCCCCCCGTCTTGGACCTGGCCTCAAGGACCACCACCCTGGCCCCGGCCCGGGCCAGGTAGGCACCGGCCACCAGCCCGTTGTGGCCACCCCCGATGACGATCGCGTCCCAGGTCGCGGCCATGGCACCTCCAGCTGGTTCCTCCGGGCCTATCTTTGACTGAACAGTCAGTCTAAGATGTGGGTGGACACCGGACAAGCCCGGCAGGCCATACTGCACCTCGACGCCGAGATCCTGGAGCAGCCATGAGCCCACGACGCAAGCTTTCCGACGCACGGCGCCGGCAGATCCTGAAGGCCGCCGTGCAGGTGATCGCCGAGAAGGGCCTCTGCGACACCGGGATCAAGGATGTGGCCGACCAGGCCGGGACCAGTCCCGCCCTGGTCATCTACTACTTCGGCAAGAAGGACATCCTGCTGGCCGAGGCCCTGTCGTTCGCCGACGAGCAGTTCTACGCCAGGACCGCGGACGCGGTGGCCGAGATGGCCAGCGCCCGCGACCGGCTGGTCGAGCTGGTCCGCTGCTCGTGCTCGGTCGGGGAGGCCGAGGACGACTTCGACGAGTGGGTGCTGTGGCTGGACCTGTGGGCCAGGGCGCCGCGCGACCCGGACGTTGCTCGGGACCGCCAGGCGCTGGACCAGCGCTGGCGCGTCACCATCGCCGAGATCGTCCGTGAGGGCCAGGCCGCCGGCGAGTTCGCCCGGGTCGACCCGGCCGTCTTCGCCCTGCGGCTGGCCGCCCTGATCGACGGGCTGGCCATCCTGGTCGTGCTCAAGGACCCGGAGGTCGACCGCGAGCGCATGTTCGACCTGTGCATGGACACCTGCTCGGGAGAGCTCGGCTTCTCCTGGACCCCCGAGGAGCGCGACCACCTGGTCCGGCCACGCCGCCACGCCGCCTCAGGCTGACTCGGGCAGCACCCGCAGGGCGTCGGCCGGCAGGTGCACGGCGATGGCCGTGCCCTGCTGCCAGGAGATGGGCTGGCCCTGGTTCTGGACCAGCGCCTGGAGCGGCTCGCCGTTGGCCAGGCGGACCACCAGCTGGGTCGCCGCCCCCTGGTAGACGAGGCGCTCGACCATGCCCGGGACCCGGTTGGGGCCGGTCGTCCCGTAGTCCTCCAGCCGTACCCGCTCGGGCCGGATGACCACCCGGACCTCCCCGCTGGCGCCGGTGTCGCCCCCGGCCGCCACAAGCTCGAACTCGCCCAGCCGGACCCGGCAGCTGCCGCCGCCGTCGCGCCCGCTGGCCGTCCCCGTGAACAGGTTGGCCACGCCCAGGAACCCGGCCACATAGGTGCTGGCCGGCTCGTCGTACAGCTCGGCCGGGGGGCCGACCTGCTCGATGCGGCCGCCGGCCATCACGGCCAGCCGGTCCGACATGGTCAGGGCCTCCTCCTGGTCGTGGGTCACGTAGACGAAGGTGATCCCGACCGCCTCCTGGAGCGCCTTGAGCTCGACCTGGAGGGCCTTGCGGAGCTTGGCGTCCAGGGCTCCCAGCGGCTCGTCCAGCAGCAGCACCGACGGGTTGAGGACCAGCGCCCTGGCCAGCGCGACCCGCTGCTGCTGACCGCCCGACAGCTGGGCCGGGCGGCGCCGCTCCAGGCCCTGGAGCTGCACAAGGGCCAGGGCCTCGGCGACCCGCCGCCTGGTCTCGCCCTTGTCCACGTCCTGGAACCGCAGCCCGAAGGCGACGTTGTCGGCCACGCTCAGGAACGGGAACAGGGCGTAGCTCTGGAAGACGGTGTTGACCTTGCGCTTGTGGGGCGGGGTCCGGGCCATGTCGGTCCCGTCGAGCAGGATGCGCCCGTCGGTCGGCTGCTCGAACCCGGCGACCAGCCGCAGGGTGGTCGTCTTGCCGCAGCCCGACGGGCCGAGCAGGGCGAAGAACTCGCCTCCGGGCACGTCCAGGTCGATGCCGTCCACGGCGGTGACGTCCTCGAACCGCTTGACCAGCCCGACCAGCCGGATCTCGCCTCCGCCCACGCGGGGACCCCTTTCAGCGACGTTCCGCCGCTGGCATGGTAACCCGCCCAGCTGGGGCTCCGGATCAGCTGATCCCGGGGCCGGCCGGCACGGTCAGCACCAGGGTGGCGAACAGGGTCACGGCCGCCAGCACGGCTCCCCAGCCACAGCGCCTGCGATCAACCATCATGCTGCTTCCCCCTCCGAGGGCTCCGCGGCGGCTGCGGACTGCTTCCTTGTCCCGATGCATCGACGAGGTCCGCGGATCGGCCCATCGGCAGATCTGCCGAGGCGCCCTGCGTACTCGTCCCGAAGGGGCAGCCGGCCGCCGTCAGCGGCTGACGTCGTCGGCGAAGGCGGCGAAGTTGTCCAGGAAACGGTCGACGTCCTCGCCGGTGTGCTGGGCCGACAGCAGCCACTGCTCGGCCTTGCCCCATGGGGGCAGGAACACGCCGCCGTTGTGCTGGTAGAGCCAGTGGCAGTGGCTCCAGCGGTCGTCGATGGCCAGGAAGTCCCGGTAGTTGCGGACCGGGGTGGGGGAGAAGGTGACACAGCCCTTGGCCCCGATGGCGACCACGTAGGCGGGCAGGCCGGTCCGGTGAAGGACCCCCTCGACCCCCTCGACCATCCGCTGCTGGAGGCCGGCGATCTGGCGGTAGGCGGCCGGGGTGAGCACCTCGGTCAGGGCGGCCCCGGCGGCGGCCATGGCCAGGGGGTTGCCGTTGAAGGTGCCGACCTGGTCGTAGTGGCCGCTGGTGATATGGTCCATGACCTCCTGGCTGCCGCCGATGGCGGCGGTGGACAGCCCGCCGCCGATCGCCTTGGCCAGGCAGATGATGTCGGGGGTGACCCCGTAGCGCTCGACCGCCCCGCCGGGGGCGGCGGTGACGCCGGTCTTGACCTCGTCGAAGGCCAGCAGGGCGCCATGGCGCCGGGTCAGCTCGGCCAGGCCCTCCAGGTAGCCGGGCTGGGGCGGGATGATGCCGGCGTTCATCATCACCGGCTCGAGCAGCATGCCGGCGATCTGGCCGGCGTGCTCGGCGAAGACCCGCTCGGTCACCTCGAGGTCGTTGTAGGGCACGATCGAGGTCAGCTCGACGATCTCGGCCGGGATGCCGCTGGAGGCGACCGCGCTGGCCGGCCCGTGGGCGGGGCCGATCTCCTCCAGCGGCTGGTACACCGACACCTGCACCGAGTCGTGGTGGCCGTGGTAGCAGCCCTCGACCTTGACGATCCGCGAGCGCCCGGTGATGGCCCGCATCAGGTGGACGGCGTCCATGGTCGCCTCGGTGCCGGAGTTGGCGAAGCGCCACAGCGGCAGGCCGAAGCGCCGCTTCAGCTCCTCGGCGACCACAATGGCCTCGGAGGTCGGCTGGGCGAAGTGGGTGCCCTTGGCGACCCGGTCGCTGACCGCGGCCACCACCGCCGGGTGGGCGTGGCCGACGGCCATGACGCCGTAGCCGCCGTGCAGGTCGACGTACTCGTCGCCGTCGGCGTCCCAGACCCGGGAGCCGCGGCCGTGGCTGATCCAGACGGCCTGGGGCCGGGAGATCTGCCAGCTCGAGGTGACCCCGCCGGCCAGCGACCCGGCGGCCCGCTCCAGCAGGGCCCGGGAGGCGGGCTGGCGGTCCATGAACTGCTGCTCCTGGGCGTCGATCAGCTCGTCAAGGCGGGTCCCGACCGACATCGACACCGTCATGGCTCTCCTATCCGGTCAGCGGGGCGACACCACGCTTGGCCAGCTGGTCGGCGATGATCGCCCGCTGGATCTCCGAGGTGCCCTCCCAGATCCTGTCCACCCGCAGCTCCCGGAAGAAGCGCTCGGCGACGTTCTCGCGCATGTAGCCGCGGCCCCCGAAGATCTGGACCGCCCGGTCGGCGACCCGCCCGGCCATCTCGGAGGCGTACAGCTTGGCCATGGAGCACTGGGCGTGCTGGACCTTGACGTCGAGGTCGCTGTCGATGCCGTGGGCGGTCTGGTAGGTCATCAGCCGGGCCGCCCACAGCTCGGTCAGCGAGTCGGCCAGCATGAACTGGATCGCCTGGTAGCCGAGGATGGGCTGGCCGTAGGCGTGCCGTTCGCGGGCGAAGGCGGTCGCCTCCTCGATCAGCCGCTCGGCCGCCCCCAGCGACCTGGCCGCGATCATCAGGCGCTCGTAGCGGAACCACTCGTAGACGAAGCGCATGCCGTCGCCCTCGGCGCCGATCAGCTGGCCGGCCGGGACGCGGACGTCCTCGAAGGCGACCACCGGGTGGTGGTAGGGGTAGGTGTGGCTGTAGGCGGGGGTCCGCACCACCCGGACGCCGGGGGTGTCGGTGTCGAGCACGAACAGGGCGTGGGCGCCGGCGTTGGCCCCGCCGGCCAGCTTGCCCTGGAAGAACACGTGGTCGGCGTGGTTGAAGGAGGTCACGTGCCACTTGACCCCGTTGAGCAGGTAGCCGTCACCGTCGCGGGTGGCCGTGGCCTTGATGGCGTCGACGTCGGAGCCGGCACCCTCCTCGGTGATGGCGTAGCACTCGCGGCGATCGCCGCGGATGGTGGGGACGACCCACCGGTCCAGCTGCTCGGTGGTGGCCACCTCGGGCAGCCAGGACGCCGGGGTGTGGACCACCCAGCCGAGCGCGTTGGTCACCCGGCCGATCTGCTCCTGGACCAGCACCTGCTGGAAGGTCGTGAAGCCGCCCCCGCCGAGCTCCTTGGGCATGTTGATGGCCTCGAAGCCCAGCTCGGCGACCCGGCGCCGGTGGGCCTCCAGCTGCCCGTCGGGCAGCTCGCCGCCAGCCAGCTCGGCCTCGACCTCAGCGGGGATCAGCTCGTCGGCCAGGGCCCTGGCGGCCGCCTGGATCTCCCGGTCCGCCTCCGACATCGGATAACTTTGGCCCACGAAACGGACTCCCCGGGACGGCGCCGGAACATTGACTGAACGTTCAGTTTATTGTAATTTTCGGCGCATCCGCAAGCTCAGGAGGCAGCCATGGCCGAGATGAGCCGCCGAGCCTTCCTCTCCCGCTCCGCCGCCACGGCGCTGGCCGTCTCCGGCGGCGTGCTGCTGTCGGCGTGCGGCAAGCGCGACGCCACCGGGGCCGCTCCCGGCGCCGGCGGCCCCCAGCTGGCCAGCCCCGACAACCCCGTCACCTGGCCGGTCCCCGCCGAGGCGGGCCGGATCGCCGACGGCATGACCCCCGAGCAGGGCGCCACCCTGCGGGTCTACAACTGGTCCGAGTACATCTACAAGAAGGTCGTGCAGGACTTCGAGAAGAAGTACAAGAAGTACGACGTCAAGGTGCAGGTCTCGACCTACGGGAACATGGACGAGGCGGTGGCCAAGCTCCGCGGCGGCCAGGTCGCCTTCGACGTGCTGTTCCCGACCTACGACTACCTGGGCAAGCTGGTCCAGGGGAACTTCCTGCGGCCGCTCAACCACAGCTACATCCCCAACATCGAGCAGGTCTGGCCGGCGTTCCAGAACCCCTGGTACGACCAGGGCTGGAACTACTCGGTGCCCTACACGATCTACAGCACCGGGATCGCCTGGCGGGTCGACAAGGTCACCGACGACATCGCCAAGCTGCCCAACCCCTATGAGGCCCTCTGGGACGAGCGCTACCGCGGCAAGGTCGGCATCCTCGACGACTACCGCGAGGGCATCGGCATGACCCTGCTCAAGAACGGCGTCACCGACCTCAACACCGGCGACCAGGCCCAGCTCAACATGGCCCGCGACCAGCTGGTCGCCCTGGCCAAGGCGGTCCGGCCGCGGGTCAACACCAACGACTACATCGACCTGCCCGAGGCCAAGACCTGGATCACCCAGGC